>DASUBN010000070.1:0-4469 GCA_035763245.1 Gammaproteobacteria bacterium
AAGCTGTAGACGGCAGGGCCATCGGCAGATGTCGGGGCGGGCAGGAAGAGCGCACAGACTAGCGGCAAGAACGCGGCAGCACGGTGAGCCATGGTATCCCCTTCCCTTTGGATCCTCATGGTACGAGCCGGATCCCCGCGGACCAGACTAGCAACGCCCGTGCATCAGGTCCATATGAGAGTGGCTCTATAATCTAGCCATGACCGAACGCCGCCTAACGCCCCTCGACCGCATCCTCTCGGAGTTCGAGCACGCGCTGCGCACCTCCTTCGCCTCCTCCGCCCACGCGGCCCAGCGGCCGAATCCGGCGACGGCGGTCAAGGAAGGTGAGCTGTCAGAAGCCGAGCGCATCGAGGCGGGTCGCCTGATGCGGGTGAACCACGCGGGCGAGATCGCCGCCCAGGCCCTCTATCAGGGTCAGGCCTTCATGGCCAGGAGCAGCCACGTACGCGAAGCCATGGATGAGTCCGCCGCCGAGGAGGTGGATCACCTCGCCTGGTGCGAGCAGCGCCTGCAGGAACTCGGCACCCCCGCGAGCGCGCTCGATCCTCTCTGGTATCTCGGCTCTTTCGCCATCGGCGCCGCAGCGGGTCTCTTGGGCGACAAGGAAAGCTTAGGGTTCATAGGCGAGACCGAGAAGCAGGTGGTGCAGCATCTCGAAGGCCACATGGCACGCCTGCCGGCCCAGGACCAGAAGAGCCGCGCCATCCTGGAACAGATGAAGACCGACGAAGCCCTCCACGGCGCCAAGGCGGAACGCGCCGGCGGGGCGTCCCTGCCCGCGCCGGTGCGGCTCTTCATGCGGCTTACATCGAAGGTAATGACGGAAACGGCGTACTGGATCTGATTACCAGGGACTCGGCTGGTGCTGACCAGTCATGATCAGCTTGCGCAGGTTTCCGTTCACCAGCATGCTCCAGCCGTTCGAGCAGTCTTCGTAGCACTCGAAGCTTGGCGCGAGGCCCTCGTGGGCGAACCGGAGCTCGGTCTTGCCGTCCTTCCGGGCGATGTCGAAGACGATGTCCGTGCCCTTCCACTCGTCCTTGTGCTCCACGAAGTCCAGTCGCGCGTCCACCACGTGCCAGACGACCCGCTTGCCGGGTACGAACTCGGTGACGCGTTGCTTGGAGTAATGGGCGCCCTCGACCCGGTAGGTGAACTCGTCGCCCAGCTTGCCACTGTCGCCCGCGACTTCTCCCGACCACCAGCCGCGCACGTCGTTGATGGCCCGGAACACCTGTTCCGGGTCCTGATCCACCGTGAAGGCGGCGGTGAAATGCTTGTGCTTCATGATTTGCTCCTTGGGTTGTTTAAGAGATGGATGATCTTGGGATTCAGATGGCGATGAGATCGCCTGCAAACAGGGCCACACCCGCTATGACGATGGTCGCGCCCACGGCGCGGGCCACCATCCGGGGCGCGGGTGCCAGCCGCTCGGCGCTGACCGCGAGGGTGAGCAGGGCCATGAACCTCAAGTCCATGACCCCGGCCAGGAGCTGCACCAGCATGAGGTTGACGTTGCAGCGCAGGCAGCAGAGCCCGAGGTGCAGGCCCTGCGCCCAGGCACTCAGCCCGCCGGGGGTGCCGGTGGCGCAGGACGTCACGGCGCGGCAGCGCGCGAGCTGGCCGAGTTTCCACTCCGTCATCTGGAAGATGCCCAGCAGCACCACGGCGATTCCGGTGAGAGCCGGGACGCAGCGCGCGAAAAGCCCGGAGTTCATGGCCAGCGCCGCGAGCAACACGCCGGGGACGTAGGCCAGGGCGCCGAACCCGATCCATACGGCGAGGTAGCCGCCGGCCGCGAACAGGCTGTGGATGGCGCGCGAGCGATCCTTCGCGGATCGCAAGTTGTGGCGATAAGCCAGCAGCATCGGGACGAGCGCCGGCAGCATCATCGCCGTCATCATGAGCGCCCACATGCCGAGGAACAGCACGGCGGCGCCCGCCCAGCTCTGCCCCGGCATCCGCATCCAGGCCATGGACAGGGTCCAGCCGCCCGGCATCTCCATGCCGCCGGGCATGGGGCCGCACCAATAGGCGGCGCCGGCGGCGCTGAGTACGAACCAGAGCCCGCAGACGGCGAGAAAGGGCAGCTCGCCCTTCCCCGCCGCCGGCACGGCGGCTCCGGGAGCCGCGCTTAAGCGGCGTGGCTCCCGGACGTCTTCCATCTGTTCGCAGCAGCGCATGCCGTGATTCCCGCTCAGGCCGCGGCGTACTCGTCGTTGCGGCGCCACCAGATGTCGTCGCCTTCGTTCCGGCCCAGGGGTGCGCGGTCCAGCCACTGGTACATACCCCACAGGCCGTCCAGGCCGCGGGCGTAGGTGGAATAAGTGTGATAGACCTTGCCGCCTTCGAGGGTGAACGAACTCATGCCCGGCCGCTCCCGCACGAAGGTGAGCGCGTCGGTGCCGGTGCCCGCCGCGATCTTGCGCACGAAGGGCGGCAGGTCGTCGCTGGCGTTCAGGGGGTGGCCGTTGCGCCGGTAGTTGTACTCGTTGTCGCCCTCGCTCTGCTGCTTCTCGGTGATGGACACGTTGAAGTCATAGTTGAAGTCGCCGCTGGCCGCCGAGGCCCAGGGGAAGCTCCAGCCCAGGCGCTTCTTGTAGGCCTGCAGCTTCGCGAGCGGCGCGCGCGACACCGCCATGAGCGTGACGTCGTGGTTCGCCAAGTGGGGCACGAAGCCGTTGAAGCCGTCGGCGATAGCCGAGCAGGAGGGGCAGCCGGCCTTGTAGTCGGGCCCGAACATGAAGTGGTACACGAGCAATTGCGAACGGCCCTTGAACAGGTCCTTGAGGGTCGCGGCGCCTTCGTCGGTGTCGAAGCGGTATTCCTTCTCGACCTTGACCCAGGGCAGTTCCTGGCGCTGCTGGGCCAGCTCATCGCTGCGCCGGGTCAGTTCCTTCTCGGCCTTGAGCAGCTCGAGCCGCTTCGCCAGCCATTCTTCGCGTGTCGCGGTGATGTGGTTATTCATGAGCCTTTCCTCCGTCCGGTTGTTTCGCTGTCCACGCAGCTGCGCTTCACGCGCTCTGGGTGGGGTCGGGGATTAGCTTAGAATCGGGTCTCGCGAGTGTGGGAGTAACAACTTTGGCGGGATTCGGATGGACTCGCTGATCACGGCCGCGGCCCGCGCCCTCGCCGCCGGCGACCCCTTGGGCGCCCTGAAGCGCGTCGCCCTGCGCGAAGACGCCCCGGCGCTGGCCCTCAGGGGCATCGCCATGGCGCAGTTGGGCGAATTCCCCCGCGCCAAGGCCCTGCTGAAGCGCGCGGCGCGCGCCTTCGGCCCGGAGGAAGCCGTGGCCCGCGCCCGCTGCGTCGTGGCCGAAGCCGAGATCGCGCTCGCCTCCCGCGAGCTCGACTGGCCCGCGAAGGCGCTTGAGGCCGCACGCGCGACCCTCGATGCCCACGGCGACCGGGCCAACGCGGCCCATGCGCGGCAACTCGGCATCCGGCGCCTCGTGCTGATCGGGCGTCTCGACGAGGCGGAGTGGGCGCTGACTCAGTTGGATTCCGCCTCGCTGCCGCCCGCGCTCCTGGCCGCCCATGAACTCGTGACCGCCGGCATCGCCCTGCGCCGGCTGAAAGCCAAGGCGGCCCGCGCGGCCCTGGACCGGGCCACGGACAGTGCGCGCCGGGTCGGCATCCCCGCGCTGATGGCCGAGGTGGAGAGCGCCGTGCGCCTGCTGGATGCGCCGGCCGCGCGGCTGATCGCGGGCGGCGAAGAGCGGCTCTTGCGGCTCGAAGAGGTGGAATCCCTGCTGGCCTCGAAGGCGCTGGTGGTGGACGCCTGCCGTCACCAGCTGCGCGACGCCGGCAGCGTGATCCCGCTCGCCAGCCGTCCGATACTCTTCGCCCTGGCCCGCGCCCTGGCGGAAGCCTGGCCCGCCGACCTCCCGCGCCGCGCGCTCATCCTCAAAGCCTTCCGCACCAGGCACGCCGACGAGACCTTGCGCGCGCGGCTCAGGGTCGAGGTCGGAAGGCTGCGCAAGGTACTGTGGACCCTGGCCGGCGTGGAGGCCACCGAACAGGGGTTCAGGCTGGCGCCGCGCCGCGACCGCGAGGTCCTGGTATTGGCGCCGCCCTTCGAAGACGCGGATGCGGCGCTCCTGGCCCTGCTCGCCGACGGCGAATCCTGGTCCAGCTCCGCCCTGGCGCTGGCGCTCGGCGCCAGCCAGCGCACCGTGCAACGCGCGCTCGATTCCCTGGCCGCCGCCGGCAAGGTGCGCCCTCTCGGCCGCGGGCGCTCCCGCCGCTGGCTGGCGGCGCCCCTGCCGGGATTCACGACGACGTTGTTACTCCCCTCTCCGCTGCCGAACGACTAGGATGGAACCATGAAACCCAAGACCGCCGAAATCGTCCGCGAGTACGGTCCCTTCCCCGGCATGGAGAAGGTCGCCGGCGTCAGCTACGACGGCAGACAGGTCTGGTTCGCCAGCGGCGCCAAGATGCATGCCTTCGATCCCGCCGACGGC
>DASUBN010000071.1:0-2695 GCA_035763245.1 Gammaproteobacteria bacterium
GCTGGACCTGAGCTACTGGCCCACCTACGAGGTGCGGCACACCGAGCAGGGCTGGGTGCGTAAGCCCCTCTAAGCTTCCCGGCGGCCGGAAACACCGAGACCGCGGTTGCGAGAGCACCGCGGTCTCTCTTTCGCCTGGACGCCCTTTAAGCCGCCATGGCTTCGGCTTTCTCGGCGGTCCGCCGCGCCGGCACCATGTTCTGCAGGAACTCTTCGGCGGCGTTGCGCCAGCTGAAGCGCAGGGCGAATTCACGGCACTTGGCGCCGTCGAGCTTGAGGCTCTCGAGGGCCGCATGGCGCAGGTTCTCGTCGCAGTAGCCGGTGACCCCCTGCTGGACCACGTCCTTGGGGCCCGTGACCGGGAAGGCCGCCACGGGCACGCCGCAGGCCATGGCCTCCAGCAGCACCAGGCCGAAGGTATCGGTGAGGCTCGGGAACACGAACACGTCGGCCGCCGCCAGCATCTGGGCCAGGGGTTCGCCGCGCAGGAAGCCGGTGAACTTGGCGGGGTAGCGGCGCTTCAGCATCTCGAGATCGGGGCCGTCGCCCACCACCACCTGGGTTCCCGGCAGTTCCAGGGAGAGGAAGGCCTCGATGTTCTTCTCCACCGCCACGCGGCCCAGGTACATCCACACCGGGCGCTTGTCCTGGATGTGTTCCTTGGAGCGCGGTTTGAACAGCTCCGTGTCCACGCCCTTGCCCCAATGCACCAGGTTCTTGAAGCCGCGGTCCTTGAGTTCCTGCATCAACGAGGGCGTGGAGACCATCACCCGGCTGGCGGCGCTGTGGAAGTTGCGGATCCAGGCGTAGCCCACCGAGAGCGGGATCGGCGCCCGGGCACGGATGTATTCCGGGAACTTGGTGTGGTAGCAGGTGGTGAAGCTCAGGCCCTTCTTGATGCAGTAACGGCGCGCGGCGCCGCCCAGCGGGCCCTCGGTGGAGATGTGGATCGCTTCCGGCTGCCACTCGTCGAGGATCTTGTTCACCTTGCGCTGCGGGAACAGCGCCAGCTTGATGCTGCTGTAGCCCGGCATGGGCATGGTCATGAAGCCGTCGGCATGGGAGAGCACCAGCGGTTCGTGGCCGAGCGCCTTCAGCTCCTCCACGATCTTGTGCATGGTGGTGACGACGCCGTTGACTTCCGGCAGCCAGGTATCGATGACGATCGCTATCTTCACGGGGCCACCGCGGCTTGTTGACGGGCGGCGTAGGCCGGCTCGGCCTCGGCACCCTGGTGGGATTTCATGAGTTCGCGGCGCTCGGTCCAGTTGAGCAGCTCGAGGGTACCGTCGTGGCGCTCCACGAGCGCCGTGCAGGACTCGACCCAGTCGCCGTCGTTGCAGTAGAGCACGCCATTCAGCGTGGTGATCTCGGCGTGATGGATGTGTCCGCAGACCACCCCGTCCACGCCGCGGCGTGCGGTCTCGCGCGCCACCGCCACCTCGAAGTCGCTGATGAACTGCACCGCGTTCTTGACCTTGTGCTTTAGGTAGGCGGCCAGGGACCAGTAGGGGAAGCCGAGCTTCCGGCGGAAGGCGTTGACCCAGCGGTTGAGGTAGAGCAGCCAGTCGTAGACGCGGTTGCCCAGCATGGCGAGCCAGCGGCTCACCCGCACCACGCTGTCGAACTCATCGCCGTGCAGTACCAGAAGGCGCTTGCCGGTGGCGGTCTCGTGTATGGCGTCCTTCTGGATGGACACGTTGCCGAATTCCATGCCCACGTAGGCGCGCAGCACCTCGTCGTGGTTGCCGGGGATGTAGATGACCTTGGTGTCGTGCTTGGCCTTGCCGAGGATGGTGCGCACGACGTTGTTGTGTTCCTGGGGCCAGAACAGGCGGTTCTTCATCTCCCAGACGTCGATGATGTCGCCGACGAGGTAGAGGTACTCACATTCGGTGTTGCGGAGGAAATCGAGGAGGAAGTCGGCTCGGCAGCCGCGGAAGCCCAGATGCACGTCGGAGATGAATATGCTCCGGTATTTGAGCGGGGTCATCGAGTGGACCACCATATTTTCTCCTCCTGTCGCAGCATGTTGCACGCGATTCTAGGAGTGGTGGATTAAGAGCGTGTGTCTCGACGGTGACAGCGGTATGACAGATGGAGGCGGAGCCCAGGACCGGCGGGGGCTCGCTGCTAGGTGCCGGCCCGGGCCTGTGTCGCAGCCTAGACGGGCTCGAAACCGCAACCGGAATGTCACGGCGCCGCAACCGGACGGGGCTAGAGTGGGCCCGGTCTGGATCCGGAGCCCTTCCGATGCTGCTCGATTGGCTGGCGTTACCGCAGAAGCAGAAGGCCAGCCCCCGGCGTGGACGCCGCCGGCGCGCCATTCTGCGCCTGCTGCCTTCCACCCGGGCGGGCCTGGGCGGCCGGAACGTGACCGACCCTTTCAGCCTCTATCCCTGTACGCGCATGCACGGCGCGGATTTCGAGGCCGAGTTCTACCCTGAAGAGACGGCCGCCTACCTCTAGGACGTTCGCGGAAACACGCCATGGAATCCATCGAGCTCGACTATAAGCTCGGTCATGACGTCTACCGTATCTCGGTGACCGTGGTCATCGATGCCACCCTCGGCAGGAAGATGTACCGGCCGGAACTCGTGATCGAGAAGAACATCTCGGATCTGGACGCGGAACAGACCCGCCGGGTGCGGGTCACGCAGCTCTTCACCAGCCATGAGAAGGCCCAGCGCTATGC
>DASUBN010000072.1:0-4492 GCA_035763245.1 Gammaproteobacteria bacterium
ACCTTGGCTGGGCGCCGCGCCCACTCCCAAGACCTCAGACGGAGAGATGGCCGAGTGGGTGAGGCCAGCGTAGCGGCCGAATGCGAGGCAGGAAGCCGAGCTGGAAGCCCCACCAGGGACGGCTCCGCAGCGACAGCACAACAATCAGCGTTTTTCGGAGAGATGGCCGAGTGGTCGAAGGCGCGCCCCTGCTAAGGGCGTATACGGGCAAAACCTGTATCGAGGGTTCGAATCCCTCTCTCTCCGCCAGTTACCCATGAATAAAGGGGACCCATCCGGGTCCCCTTTTTATGGGCCGGCAGCCCGCATAAGGGAGCGTACGGAACCCCGATGTGCAACCCGGTCCGGACCTGCGGATCAGAACCCGAAATGCCTAGGGTTCTTGATCAGGTAGTTTTCGACCTCGCTTCGAGTGGGGTCGAGGGCCCTCTGTTCGCGCAATTCCTTGGCGATCTCCTCCTTGTCCTTCGGCTTGCGCGCCTTCTGCGCCGAATTGGGGGTGGGCCTCTTGATCTTGGTCTGCTTTGCAGTCATGTCGCTACCCTCGTGGCTGGCTCTCTGAAGAAGCGTATCTGTGCTGTGCATGCGGGAATTATGCGGGGGACGCGTCTTCAACCGCCTTGATCCAGGTCAAGGCTGGGGCGGTGTGTAGGATGACCGGGCAACGGGGGTGGCACGACTCAATCCGCTCGCATAAGCGAGGCCCGGCGGTATGGCCGTACCGCCGCCTCCGCCTGATCCGCCGGCGAACCAGAAATTGCCGTCCCGGCACATCCTGGAGACGGATTATCCCAAGCTGTTCAACCTTCCGGGCTGCGTGGCTTACTTCGACGGCCACCAGGCCGGCTGAAGCCGGTCATTCGTGCCGCAGCGCCTCGATGGGCTGCAGCAGCGAGGCCTTGCGCGCGGGGTAAAAACCGAAGAACGTGCCCACGGCCACCGACACGGTGATGGAGATCAGCACCGAGCCGGCCGTGACCAGGCTGTGCATGTCGAACGTCCTGTTGACCACCAGCACCGCGGCGATGCCGAGCAGCAGGCCGGCGAAGCAGCCGATGGCGGACACCGACACCGCTTCCATGAGGAACTGCCCCAGGATGTCGGCGGGCTTCGCTCCCACCGCCATGCGCAGCCCCACCTCACGGGTGCGCTCGGTGACCGAGACCAGCATGATGTTCATGATGCCGATGCCGCCCACCACCAGGGAGATGGAGGCGATCAGCCCGAGCAACAGCGACATGATGCGGGTGGTGGAGGCGGCGGCATTGGCGAGCTCGGTCAGGTTGCGGATGTCGAAATCCGGGTCCTGCTTGCCGGTGATGTGGTGGCGCTGGCGCAGTAGCGCGTCCACCTCCTCCTGCACCGGCGTGAGCAGCTCCGGCCCCCCGGCCTGCACCATGATGTAGCGCACGGTGTCCGCGAACTGGGCGCCGAACAGCTTGCGCTGCGCGGTGGTGATGGGCACGAGCACGGTGTCGTCCTGGTCCTGGCCGCCGAAGCTCTGGCCCTTGGGCGCCAGGAGGCCGATCACGAGGTAGGGGCTCTTGGAGATGCGGATGGTCTGGCCGACGGGATTCGCGTCGCCGAACAGGTTGGTGGCGACCGTCTGGCCGAGGATCGCGACCCGCGCCGCGCCGCGCATGTCGCTGGCGGAAAAGCCGGCGCCCGCGGCCAGCGGCCAGTCGCGGATCTTGAGGTACTCGGGGTTGGTCCCCATCACCACCGTGCTCCAGTTGCTGGCGCCATTGACGATCTGCGCGCCGTTGCCGCTGCCGGGCGCCACCGCCGTCACGCCCGGCAGTTCGCGGATGGCGTCGGCGTCGGACAGGTGCAGGGTCGGTGTGCTGCCGGTGGCGAATCGCAGCCCGCCGCTGGTGCGCGCCCCGGAGATCACGATCAGCATGTTGCTGCCCATGGACGAGATGATGTTGTTCACCGACTGCCGGGCGCCGTTGCCCACCGCCAACATGGCCACCACGGCAGCCACGCCGATCATCATGCCGAGCATGGTGAGCGCGGTGCGCATGCGGTTCACGCGCATGGCACGCCAGGATTCGCGCAGCAGTTCCGAGTAGATCACGGCCGGGCCCTCGCCTCAGGCGCTGCACGCCGCGTTACCGGCCCGTCCTCGACGATGCGCCCGTCGTGGAAGCGGATCAGGCGCTGGGCGTGGGCCGCCACATCGGGTTCGTGGGTCACCAGAACGATGGTCAGGCGCCGCTCGCGGTTGAGCCGCTCGAAGATGCCCAGGATCTCATCGCTGGTGCGGCTGTCCAGGTTGCCGGTGGGTTCGTCCGCCAGCAGCAGCGGCGCGTCGTTGACCAGCGCGCGGGCGATGGCGATGCGCTGCTGCTGGCCGCCGGAGAGCTGCGGCGGCAGGAAGTCCATGAAGCGCTCCAGGCCCACCTGCACCAGCATCTCGCGCGCGCGCCGTTCGCGCTCACGCCGGGCGATGCCGGCGTACACCAGCGGCAGAGTGACGTTGTCCACGGCGTCGAGCCGCGGCAGCAGGTTGTAACCCTGGAACACGAAGCCGATGAGCGCGTTGCGCAATCCGGCACGCTCGTTAACGTCCATGGTCTGGACCGCGCGGCCGTTCAGGTAGTACTCGCCCTCGCTGGGCACGTCCAGGCAGCCGAGCAGGTTCATGAAGGTTGACTTGCCGGAGCCGGAGGGGCCCATGATGGCGATGAATTCGCTCTCGGCGATGCGCACGTTGATGTCGCTCAGTACCTGCAGGTCACCGGCCGGCAGCCGGTAGCGCTTGCCCATGTGCTCGGTGCGGATGAGCGGCGGTGCCATGGCTCAGAACAGCTGGAAGGGCCCGCGTTTCGCCTGTGCCGCGGCGGTGAAGCCGGTGATCACGCTGTCGCCGTCACGCAGTCCTGCCAGGATCTCGGTCTGCTGGCCGTCCGAGGCCCCGGTCTTCACGGCGATGCGTCGCGGCATGCCGTTCTCCAGCACGTAGAGGGTGCTGCCGCCGGCAGCGGCCGTGCCCGCGGTGCCCGGCACATGCACCCGCAGGGCCGCGTTCGGCACCAGCAGCACGTGGCGGCGCTGCAGCACCACGACGTTCACGTAGGCGGTCATGCCGGGCAACAAAGTCTCGTCGCGGTTGTCCACGCTCACCACCACATCGTAGGTGACCACGTTCTGCACGACGGTGGGATTGAGGCGCACCTCCGATACTGTGCCGACGAACTTGCGATCCGGATAGGCGTCCACGGTGAAGTCGGTGCGCTGGCCGGGCCGGATCTGGCCCACGTCGGCCTCGTCCACGGTCACGTCGATCTGCATGTCGCGCAGGTTCTGGCCGATGACGAACAGGGTCGGGGTCTGGAAGCTCGCGGCCACCGTCTGACCCACGTCCACGACGCGGTTGATCACCACGCCGTCCACCGGTGAGCGGATCACGCTGTAATCGAGGTTGGTCCGGTCGCGCTGCAGCTGGGCGGTGGCCAGTTCCACCTGTGCCTCCGCCACCTTGCGGTTCGCCACCGCCTGGTCCAGGTCGGATTGGGAAGCGTAGCCGCTCTTCACCAGGGGGGCGATGCGCGCCTCGTTGGTCCTGGTCAGGAGCAGGTTCGCCTCGGCGTTGTGCAGGTTGGCGGTGCTCTGGGCCAGCTGGGCCTTGAACAAGGTCGGGTCCAGCGTCAGAAGCACCTGGCCTTTGCGCACGCGGCTGTTGAAGTCCACGTAAAGCTTCTGGACGGTGCCTGAGACCTGGGAGCCCACGTTCACCTCGACCACTGGATTGAGGGTGCCGTTGGCGGACACGGTCTGGGTGACGTCGCCGTAGCGCGTCGGGGCGGTGGCGTAGGATGCCGCCGACTGTCCGGCGCGGGCGGAGAGGTAGAAGTAGGCCGCGACAGCGGCCAGCGCCAGAAGCAGGACGGCGCCCGCCAACCAGTAGCGGCGGCGGCCGACCCAGGTCCTGAGAGGCGAGGGGTGCAGGGGGACGTCCATGGGGGCAGTATCGGGCCCGGCCCGCGGCACCGCGCTGATCTAGGTCAAATGGCCCGCCGCCGGACAGCGCGTCGGCGGTTGATCCACATCAAGGCGCCGCGCCGCGCCCTCGGATAGCCTGTTGTCATCTTCCCCGGACCGTGGAGGCATGCCATGGCCGAAATCGTCGATGTACAGACCGAACCCCACACCCTTTCCCCTGACAAGGGCAGCATCTCTTTCGCCGCCTATATGGACGGCCACAAGATCGAGTGCATCGTCACCGCCGAGGCCCTGAAGTCCTATTTCGCGGACACCGACAAGCCCATCGACCAGGTGTTCAGCGAGAACCAGCAGGCGATCCGCTCCATGGCGGAATTCCTGCTCACTACAAACCACCAATTGCCCGACGGGCAGGTGGTCATCGGGGTCGAGGACTTCAAGCGGCGCGTGCGGCGGCGTTGATCGTCGGCGGTTTGTGCACCGGGCTGTGGTCGCCCAAAATGGCGAGCTTCCATGCCCTCTATAGCCGCACGCCCACGTTGCC
>DASUBN010000073.1:0-2422 GCA_035763245.1 Gammaproteobacteria bacterium
ACGGCTGGTCGCGGGTGAACAGGCCCTCGAGCACGGCGCGGCCGATGGTGTGGTTCAAGGCGAGGCCCGCGAAGGCCGCCGCCAGGGTCTGGCGCGGCGTCGCGCCTACCCGGGTGCTGTAGAGGTGCAGGAGCTTGGCGATCTTGAAGGCGAAGAGCGCCAAGGGCAGCGCCGAGAAGATCATCAGCGGCGGATCGATGCTGTGGGGGAAGAGCACCATCCCCAAGGACCAGAAGATGGCGGCGGTGTTGAACACCATGTTGAAGCCGTCCGAGAGCCAGGGCAGCCAGCCGGCCAGGAAGTGGTAGCGCTGGCCCAAGGTGAGCCGGCCGCGGCCGCCGAAGAGGGTGCCGGCGTGGCGCTTCAGGATCTGCACCGCGCCGTAGGCCCAGCGGTAGCGCTGCTTCTTGTAGTCCAGCAGAGTGTCGGGCATGAGCCCGGCGCCGTAGCTGCGGGGGATGTAGGCGGAGTCCATCCCCGCCTCGAATACCCTGAGGCCCAGTTCCGCGTCCTCGGTGATGCACCACTCGGCCCAACCGCCCACCTGCTGCAGCCCGGAGCGGCGGATGAGCGTCATGGTGCCGTGCTGGATGATGGCGTTGCGCTCGTTGCGGGTGATCATGCCGATGTAGAAGAAGCCGCGATATTCCGCGTGACACATGGCCTTGAAAGCGTTCTCGTCCGCGTCGCGGTAATCCTGCGGCGCCTGCACCACTCCCATATTGGGGTCCATGAACGACGGCACCAGGTCCTTGAGCCAGCGGCGTTCCACCAGATAGTCGCTGTCGATCACCGCGATGATCTCGGCTTTGGAAGCGGTCTTCCGCAGGGCATAGTTGAGCGCGCCGGCCTTGAAGCCCGCGAGCGGCGCCACGTGGAAGAAGCGGAAGTGGGGGCCGAGCTTCCTGCAGTGGGCTTGCACCGGCCGCCACACCGCTTCGTCCCGGGTGTTGTTGTCGATGACCAGCACTTCGAAGCGCGGGTAATCGAGTCGCGCCAGGGCATCCAGCGTCTCGATCACCATGGCCGGCGGCTCATCGTAGGCTGGCACGTGTACTGAGACCATGGGCAGATCTTCGTCGGCAGTATGCGCGGGCTCGAAGGCGCGGCGCCGCACGGTGACCCAATGGGCCTCCGCCCATTCGTGCGCCTCCGCCATGAGCACCAGGATCACACCCACCATGCCGGTGAACAGGAACAATCCCACCGCCACGCTGGTGACCGACAGGTACTGCTGGCTGTAGTCGTAGACCACCCACACCATGGTGGTGGAGGCTGCATAGGCGATAACCGCCAGGAAGCTGCGGCCGCGCTTCTTGAGGGTATGGCTGCGGCCGTAGATGAGGATCAGCACCAGGGCCGCCAGCAGCACCGAGGCGGCGGCGAGCAATGGCCACATGGGGATGCGCACGATGGGGCTGCGCAGCGGGAACTTCTGGCGGCGCTCCACGTCCCACACGCCCCAATAGGCGCCCACCGCACCCTCGGTCTGCTCCTTCCAGGGCTGATCGAAGGCTTCCATGATACGCGAGGTCCACTGGCGCTCTTGGGCCCGGGCCAGGAAACGGCGCAAGAACATGGCCTCGTTGGAGGGCGAGGCCACCGCTGAACCGCGGGTGCGGCCGTAGCTCGGCCAGCCCACCTCGTCGATGATGATGGGTTTGTCGGGGTAGGCGCGCTCCAGGTCGTGCATGCGCTCATCGATGTAATCAACGGCCTGGTCCACGTCCACGCCCTCCCAGTAGGGCAGCATGTGCACGCCCATGAAGTCCACATGCTTCACGAGTTCGGGGTGCAGCATCCAGGTGTTCCAGGTCTCGGCGGTGCCGACCCACTGTCGTACTGAGCCGCGCACATGGTCCAGGTAGGCGATGAGCTGATCCTCGGGCAGGATGCCCGTGAGCAGCACCTCGTTGCCCACGATGACCTGCTTGACGTCCGGGTTGGCGCGGGCGATCTCGATGAGGCGCTCGATCTCCGCGTCGCTCTTCGGCTTGTCGCTATCCACCCAGGCGCCGAGCATCACCTCGAGGTCGTAGGGCGCGGCCAGGCGCGGGATGTCGCCCAGGGTGCCTTCCACGGTATAGGTGCGGATCGAGTCGGTCTTGCCCGAGAGGAGCTTGAGGTCGGATTCGATCTCGGCGTCCGTGGGCAGCCGGTGGGCGATGGCGTCCTCGCCCAGCCGGAAAGGGGAAAAAGCGAAACCTTGGATGCGATCCGGCCAGGGAGGCTCATGGTCGGGCCGGTTGAAGTAGGCCCAGGCGCCCACGGTGAGCGCGGCGATGGCCGCGAGGATGACGATGCTCGAGGTGCGCGAGGCCACGGTCGAAGCTCAGGCCCGGTGGGCGGCGATGAGTGCGGCCGTATCGGGGCGCACGCCGCGCCAGAGATGGAAGGCTTCCGCCGCCTGCTCCACCAGCAT
>DASUBN010000074.1:0-3553 GCA_035763245.1 Gammaproteobacteria bacterium
CTGCTGCAAAAGATGCTGCCCATGTGGCGCTACATGAACCGCAAGCTCGACAGCCTCGAGAAGCTCTTCACCGGGCTCGGAGAACGCACCCAGAAGATCGACAACCAGATCGCGCGCCTGGAGAACATCATCGCCGGCACCGACGAGGTGGAGGAGACGCTCAAGTCCTCGGCCGTGACCCAGTTCTTCGTGGCTGGGCTGCTGCTCGCCGTGACGGTGGTGGGCGGCATCATCAACTTCAACCTCATCGCCATGCCGATGTCCGAGATGGTGGGCGGCGCGAGCTACATCGGGCCCTTCAAGGCCTCCGACGTGGCGGCGCTGATGCTGCTGGCGATGGAGATCTCCGTGGGGGTGTTCCTCATGGATGCGCTGCGCTTCACCCACCTGTTCCCGGCCATCGGCACCATGGAGGAGAAGAACCGCCGGCGGGTGGTGGTGCTGATGCTCACGTTCCTGACCGTGCTGGCCTGTATCGAGGCGAGCCTGGGCTTCATGCGCAACATCCTCGCCGCCGACAAGGAGGCGCTGATCCAGCAGCTCGCCGGCGGCAGCGTGGCCCCCAGTGCCGCCTTCCAGTACCGCTGGCTGCCGTCCCTGGCGCAGATGGTGCTCGGCTTCATCCTGCCCTTCCTGCTGGCCTGGGCCGCGATCCCGCTCGAGATGTTCGTGCACGCCGGGCGCATCGTCGGCGGGCTGTTCACGGCCGCGGTGC
Organism: Gammaproteobacteria bacterium; assembly: GCA_035763245.1. Lineage (GTDB taxonomy): Bacteria > Pseudomonadota > Gammaproteobacteria > Natronospirales > REEB76 > DASUBN01. Next base: position 716 of record DASUBN010000074.1, read on the forward strand.
TGCGCGGCACGGCCTTCGGCCTGCGCTTCATCGGCAACCTGTTCGATTCCCTGGGCAAGCTGCTGGTGACGTTCTACGATGCGCTGGTATCCCCCATGCTCCTCGGCGAGCGGGCGGTGAAGAGCTTCCGCGCCAGCCACGCCCAGAGCCACAAGAAGGCCGCCTGAGGTGACCGCCATGAGATACCTGTCCGCCGCCTTGCTCGCCTGTCTCCTGGCCACTGGCTGCACGGAAGTGGGTGGCGCCCACGCCAAGGCCGTGTATGTGCTGCTGGACGTGTCCGGCAGCTATAACCCGCAGCTGGAGGCCGCCAACCCGGTGATCAATTACCTGCTGGGGACGCTCAACAGCGGCGACTCCCTGACGGTGGCGAAGATAGACAGCGCCAGCTTCACGGAGAAGGACGTGGTCAGCAAGATCACCTTCGACGACCGGCCGTCGGTCGCCAACGAGCAGAAGCGCGTGGTCCGGGAGCGCCTGGATGAGTTCTTCAAGGATCGCAAGCCCAGCGTGCGCACCGACGTGAGCGGCGCGCTCATGCAGGCCGGCGAGGAGCTGGACGAGACCAAGGCCGGACACCGCTACATCCTGGTGTTCTCGGACCTGGAGCAGGACCTGCCCAAGGGCTACGTGCGCAAGTCGAGGCTGCCGCTCGCCGGCGCCGAGGTGGTGGCGATCGACGTGGCGAAGCTCAAGAGCGACAACGTGAACCCGCAGAACTACGTGGACCGGCTGGCCTATTGGAAGAAGGTGGTGACCGAGGACGGGGGGAAGTGGCAGGTGGTGAATGACATGGATCACCTGGACCGAGTGATCGATTAATCACTCGGTGAAACTCGCAAGCTAGTCAGAACAGAAAAGCCCTCAACATCCCTGTTTAGTTCCGCGCCCCTCCCAGGGGGCGCGGGTCACTTTCTTTGTGCGTACAAAGAAAGTGACCAAAGAAAACCGCCCCGGAGCACGGGGCGCCGAACCGGCGCCAGCCCTGCGCTCCTCGCTCGCTACAGAGCCGCGCTCACGGCACATCCCTGTGCCTTCGCGCGGGCTTGTCATGCTAACCGCGCCCCTTCAGGCTAGCTTTGCTCGCTGCGGTGCTCGGCGCGTGCTACAGGATGATAACTACTGGACGTTACCACCCACGCTAGGGCTGGGCGGCGGTGGTGCCTGCTGTTCCCAGTCCTCGGGTTTCAGGTGCTCGGATTCGTGGAGCACGTACCAGTAGTAGTAGCAGTAATAACCCACGAGGATGAAGAAGATGATCCGCGTGAGCGGGTTGCTGGAGATGGCGCTGAAGCCGCCGAAATCTCCCGGCGAGGCGCCGCCCGTATCCATCATGGCTACCGAGAACGCGGAGTGGGACACCGCCACGAGGCGGTAGAGGAGGCGGCCCAGGAAGAGGGCGGTGACCACCATGCCGGTGTAGGTGTGGGGGATGTAGTAGAGGGTGTCGTCCTGCTTCTCGAAGCGGGTGTGCTTGGCCGCCCAGATCGCCAGGCCGACGCCGATGCCACCACCCACCAGGGTGGCAAGCGCCCGTAACGGCGAGAAGAACGCAGGCACCACCAGCAACAAGCCGAGGATACCGAGCACCCAGAGCCGGAACTTAAGCCGGCTGCGCCCTAGCTTCTGGCGACCGAAGTTGCGCCGTAAGCGGCGGTAGATGAAGAACAGCACCAGGCCGAAGCTTATGGCGGTGCCGAGGAGGTGATCCAGGCTCAGATCCATGTCTGTGTCCCTTTCTCGAGGTCAGGTCTCTTCACGCAAGAGCAGCAGGTTAACCCCTTCCGGCGTGGCGAGGCACAACCCCTCCTTCTGTTTTTGCAAGGACAGGCCGCGCATCTCCAGCAGCGCTTCCGTCTCCGCCAGGTTCGGATTGGCGAACACCAGGGTGGGGCGGGCGTTGCGCGCGGCCCGCTGCAGGCCCAGGTTGATGCCGCCCCAGGAGGCCTGGGGATAACCGCCGTCTTCCGCGGAGGTGACGATGAGCCCCAGGGCCTCCCAGAAGCGCGTGCTGGCTTCCGGGTCGTAGACGGGGATGCGGTATTCCAGGAAGTAGCCGCACAGGGAGGCCTGAGCTTCGGATTCATGCGGCGGCGAGAAGGTGCGCGCTTCCAGCAGTGTCACCAGGGTGCCGTCCGGATCCTCGAAGCCGGCGTGGTTGAAATGGTGCAGCTCGATGCTGGTATAAGCGAAGCTTATGCCGAGCGCCTCGAAGGCCTCCAGCCGTCCGCGCAGCTCCGGCAGCACGAAGCTCAAGGCGGGGGCCAGGGGTTCACGCTTGTGCAGTCCGATGTGGAGGCGGCCGTCGCTGAAGACGGTGTAAGGGTGCTTCCAACTGGCACCGGCGGAGGCTTCCCGGAAACCGAGCTTGCGGTAGAAATCCATGGAGGCCAGCATGTCGGCGGTGGTGAGGCTGAACTCCAGGAACTCGCCCAGCATGTTCAGCCCCGCACCAGGCGAAGCACGAGACCCGCCAGGGCCCGCACATGGCTTTCGCGGTCGTTGAGTGCCGGCACGTAGCGCAGCTCCGCGCCGCCCGCCGCACGGAAAACTTCCGCATAGCGCAGGGCGATCTCTTCCAGGGTCTCGAGGCAGTCCGCCGGGAAGCCGGGGCAGATCACATCTACCTTCCTGATGCCCTGGGCCGCATAGTCCTTGAGGACGGCGTCGGTGTAGGGCTTGAGCCACTCGGCACGGCCGAAACGGGACTGGAAGGCGAGGCGCCAGCCATCCTCGGCGAGACCGAGTTCGGCAGCGAGGAACGCCGCGGTGGCAGCGCATTGGCCAGCGTAAGGGTCGCCGGCATCCGACACCTGCTTCGGGATGCCATGGAAGGAG
>DASUBN010000075.1:0-2607 GCA_035763245.1 Gammaproteobacteria bacterium
TTGAGCCGGCCCGCGGTCTCGGCCTCGCGGAAGAAGCGGTCGTGGGCGTCCTTTAAGGTCGCACCCTGGAACTCGTCCGCCAGCGCCATGGTCTTGATGGCCACCTGCCGGCCGATCTTGGCGTCCTTGCCGAGGTACACCACGCCCATGGCGCCGCGACCCAGCTCCTGCACGAGCTCGTAGCGGCCGAGCATGGGCTTCTGCAGGCCGCCGCTGGCGAGTGCACGCGACAGGGTACCGGCGGTGCTGCCGCGGGTGAGCGTGGGGGTGCTCTCCAGCTGGCGCAGATGCTCGAGGCGCTCGGCGAGACCCGGGTGATCCGGCGAGACCTGTTGCAGGAAATAGTAAACCTCCAGCGCCTGGCTGTAGCGACGACCGCGCTCGTGCTCCTGGCCGAGCGACATCAGGTTCTCGGCGAGCTGCGGCGAGGGCCGGCACTGGCGGAAACGCGCCAGCGCCTGATCGAAGCGGCTGAGGGCCTGCAGCGCGAGGCCGTACTCCCGGTTCACTTCCGACATCGCGGTGCGCGACACGCCGCTGCGCTCGCGCAGATAGTTCAAGGTCCAGAGCAGTGCGTGACCCGCGACCAGCACCATCACCGGCAGAATCAGCGGCAGCCACAGGGACTGGGAGAGCAGCGGCACGTATTCGCAGTTGAGCAGCACCACCGCGAGGAAGGCGCTGACCGCGATGCCGATCACGGTGCTGAGGCGCGGCATGAGGTACATGAGATACAAGCCCACGAGCAGCGTCAGCAAGGCCCGTACCGCCCAGGCCCAGAACGGCGTGGACACGAGGTCGGAAGCGAGGAGGCCGGAGACCAGGCGCGCCTCCCGCAGCACCGCGGGCGCCGGACCATCGGTGCGCCCCACCAGCACCGCCTTGCCGGCGAGGCGTTCCGGCTGCACGGCACCGCTGATGACGTCGTCGAAACTGTACTGCGGCACACTGGTGGCTTCCGCCCCGCCGCGCAGCAGTACTTGCAAGTGGCGGTCGGTGGCGATGGTGCCGGAACCCAGGGTCACGCCTCCCAAAGAGCGGATGCCGATGGTATTCGTATCCACGTCTTCCTGGGCCGCCGCGGTGAGCAACGCCAGGGACGCGATGGTGTGGCCGTCAGACCGCACCAGCAGCGGTAAGGCCCGCATCCCCTGCCCTTCGCTCAGATACCCGACACCGCGAGCGGCATGCGCAAAGAGAGGCAGGGGTGCTTTTAGCTCCACCGCGGGCGCGGCGGATGCATCGATCTGCAGCGCGAAGGATGGGCTGCCGGCGACCGGGGCGGCTTCGGTGCTGGCCGCGTCGCCGGGCGCGGCCAGCAGCACATGGCCGGATCGCAGGACCGCGGCTGCCAACATCGAATCCGTATCCAGGGCGCCGTGCGCCTCGTCGATCTTGGCATTCAAGGACTGCAGGTTCTCGTCCGGATCGGCGGCGAGCGCCTTGATCTGGGTGAGGTAGTCGAGGGCCTGGCTGTTCTGGGGTGCCGAGAAGTCCAAGGCCAGGGCCGCCACCTCTACCTTGTCGTTGCTGAGGTCGTCCACGAGCTTGGCGAGGTAGCTGCGTGGCCAGGGCCACGGGCCGTACTTGCGCAGATCCGCCGCGCCGATGCCCACCACCGCCACCTGTGGATCCGCGGCGCGGTAGGGGGCGAGCGCTTCGCCGACGCGGTAACCGGCGGACTCCATCCCCATGCCGCGTTGCAACAAGGCGAACAGGGCCAAGGCGATGATCAGCGCCCATCCCCACAACGTCTTGTTCTTCAGATAGGCCAGCATCGCTTGAGTGTCTACTCTGCCCCGTCATGCCCCCGCATGGGCGGAATCAGTCCCCTTGGAGATTCGACGCCAGCCACCCAACTGCCTTGGCGTGCCAGAACAGGTTTTCCATAACCGGGCTTTACAAGGGTAACCGAAATTCCCAAATCTCACACCCGTCCCGCCCCCTGCCCGGAAAGATATACGACTTTCGGCCCACCTGGTCATGGGAGTCCAAGGGTCAGCGGCGCTTCCCGAGCTGCAAGCGGAGGCTTTCCCAAAGGTTGCGGCCGCCATCCGCCGCGAGCAGCAGCGCGAATCCCGCGAAACTGTCGAAGCTCCGGCTCATCCCCACGAGCAGCAAGGTAAGCAGGGTGACGAGCAAGGGCACCCCGAGGCTCGCGTACACCATGAGGGAGCGCCGTGCCACCGCTCGTTCCGGCAGGAACCCCGAACGGCGCGGCATCAGCGCGAAAACGATGAGGGCGATGGGCACCACCGCGATGGTGAGCAGCAGCACGCGCCGGTCCGCCGCCTCGGCGGGTACCCAGAAAAGCGCTTCCAGCGACACCAGGGCGAGACCCGCAAGATCCAGCGCCGTCGCCAGGGCATGCAGCTTTGCGGTGGAGAGGGTCTCGCCGGCGGGAGTGGACTCGGCCACGGCGCTCAGCCCCTCGCCCAGCCGAGCGCAAGCAGCAGGATGGCGGTGAGTGCGAAGGCGGCGTGCAACGCCACCACGGCGAGCGGCAGCTTCTGGCGCGTGGCGCGGAAGGCGAACAACAGCAGTCCGCCGGCGGCCGCGAGCATGAACACCAGCACCGCGCCGTTGGCGAGATGGTTATGGGGATCG
>DASUBN010000076.1:0-5932 GCA_035763245.1 Gammaproteobacteria bacterium
AGGATTTCCATGAGCGTCGTGGTGGAGACCGCGAGAGCGCCATCCTTATCAGGAAGGATGCCGGCGTTGTTGACGAGCACGTCGACCCGGCCGCGGGTCTCCTTGAGGTGGCGCGCCAGGGCCCGGGCATCTTCGCCGGAATTCACGTCTACCTTGCGCAGCTCCGCGGAGTACTTGCCGGCCTGCACCTGTCTCAGGGCCGCGGCACCGGCGGACTTGTCCCGGGCTGTGAGCACCACATGGAACCCCAGGCGTGCCAGCTCGCGGCTCACTTCCAGGCCGATACCGCGGTTGGCACCGGTGACGACGGCGGTCTTGGTCTCGGACATGTGGCGACTCCGGTGGGACGAAGCTGCTCAGCTTTTCTTCGCAGCATGATATTCCGCACGGATCCTGGCGAGATCCGCGGCCGGTTTCGGATAGCTCATCTTCAGCTCCTCCAGCTCCTGCACCACGATGCGTGCCACGGCCAGGTTGCGGAACCACTTGTGATCGGCGGGGATGGCGTGCCAGGGAGCTTGGGCGGTGCTGCAGCGGGCGAGGGCGTCCTCGTAGGCTTCGCTGTAGGCGTTCCAGTATTTGCGCTCCGCGTAGTCCGCTTCGCTGATCTTCCACTGCTTGGTGGGGTCGTCGAGCCGGTCCTTGAAGCGCCTGAGCTGCTCCTCCTTGGAGATGTGCAGGAAGAACTTCAGTATCCGGGTGCCGTTCGCCGCGAGCCCCTGCTCGAAGGCATTGATGGCCTCGTAGCGCTTCGACCAAGTCTCCTTGGGCACCAAGCCGTGCACCCGCTCGATGAGCACGCCCTCGTAGTGGGAGCGGTTGAAGATCACCACCTCGCCCCGGGCCGGTGCCGCCTGGTGATAGCGCCAGAGGAAGTCGTGGGCGGCCTCCTCGGGGCTGGGCTCGCGGAAGTGGGCCACGCGGCAGCCCTGGGGGTTCATGGCGCCGAGCACGTGGTTCACCGTGCCATCCTTGCCGCCCGTGTCCATGGCCTGCAGGCAGATGAGCAGTGAGTGGCGCTCTTCAGCGTAGAGGAGTTCCTGCAGGGCCCTGAGCCTCTGTTGGCAATCGCCGGTCTCGGCTTCCGCAGCCTTCTTGTCCGCCAGGCCGCCGGTGAAAGCCGGGTCCAGTCCCTGGAGTTTGGGATGGGTGCCGGGCGCGATGCGCAAGCGTTGCAGGTAATCCATGCCGTATCCCACGCTTGAAAGTAATATCCAGGCCTATATTAAGGTCTCTATCCCCGTATTCCGCCCTCGAGGAGCCCCCATGTTCGGTCTCGCCCGGAAAACGACGATGGTCCCCGCCGCCGAAGCCCTGCAGGGCCGCGCCGCGGCCATGCCCGTGCCGGAACGGCACTACGTCAACGGCCATCCCCTGAAACCCCCGTTCCCGGCGGGCTTGGAGCAGGCGGTGTTCGGTCTCGGCTGCTTCTGGGGCGCGGAGCGCAAGTTCTGGCAGCTGCCGGGAGTCTACGTTACCGCCGTGGGCTACGCTGGCGGCTACACCCCGAACCCCACTTATGAAGAAGTGTGCACCGGACGCACCGGCCACTCCGAAGTGGTGCTGGTGGTGTATGACCCGAAGCAGCTCGGCTACGCGCAACTGCTGAAGGCCTTCTGGGAGGCCCACGATCCCACCCAGGGCATGCGCCAGGGCAACGACGTGGGCACCCAGTACCGTTCCGCCATTTATACATATGGCGACGCCCAGCGTCGGGCGGCGGAGGATTCCCTCAAGGATTACCAGGACGCCCTGAAGAAGGCGGGTTATCCCGCCATCACCACCGAAGTCCGCGATGCCCCGGTGTTGTACTACGCCGAGGATTACCACCAGCAGTATCTCGCCAAGAACCCCAACGGCTACTGCGGCCTGGGCGGTACTGGAGTGAGCTGCGCGATTTGAAAGCCGCAGCGTTTGTGCCAGAGTAGGCTTCGAACCTCCCCTGGAGCAGACGATGCAATTCATCCGCCATCTCCTCTCCATCCTGTTGCTGCCTGGCATGGCAGCAGGGGTCATGCCGTGGTGGTTGTTGCACTCGTGTGCAGGCCTGGACAGCCGCTGGCCCGATGTCCCCGCGGCATGGATGGCGCGCATCGTGGGAGCACTGGTGCTGGCCGCCGGTCTCGGTCTGTTCGGGTGGTGCGTGCTGCTGTTCGCGCGGGTGGGGCAGGGGACGCTCGCACCCTGGGACCCGACCCGCAAGCTCGTGGCCGTGGGCCCTTATCGTCACGTGCGCAATCCCATGATCAGCGGCGTGGCGCTGGTGCTGGCGGGGCTCGGCCTGATTATGGGCTCATGGCTCGTGGCCGCCTGGGCAGGGGCATTCTTCTGTATCAACCATGCGTACTTCCTGCTTTCGGAGGAGCCGGGCTTGGAAGGGCGCTTCGGCGGTAGTTATCGCGAGTACAAGGCCGCAGTTCCGCGCTGGCTGCCGATGCTCAAACCCTGGAGCGGAGGCGTGCCGTGAACGATTTCGACGCCGGCGACGTGCGGTGTACGCCGAGGATTACCACCAGCGGCACCTGGCCAAGAATCCCAACGGCTATTGCGGCCTGGGCGGTACGGGAGTCTCCTGCCCGCTGTAAACTCAGCTCCGGGCCCTAAGCCCGGAGCGTGAGCATGGCCGAGCCGAATCCGGATTTCGACGCGGGCGACGTGCGGCTGGAGGACCCGGCGGCGGACGAGCTCATGGTCAGCACGCCGGACATCTGGCGCTACCTTCCCAAGCTCCTCTATTATCCGGTGCGCGGCTACGCGCTGCCCATCGTGGTGGTCATCGGCGCCATCATCTGGATCCTGGGCTATGCGGGCATCTTCGGCATCGCCGCCTCCAGCATCGTGTTCGGCTGGATGGGCTATTACTCCATGGGCGTGGTGCTGCGCACCTCCCAGGGCCATGCCATCCCGCCGCCTCTCGGCACCGAGGTGCTGTTCGAGGGCGAGAAGCTCCGCCTCGCGGTGCTGTTCCTGTACATCGCCACGGTGCTGCTCCTGTCCTATGCCGCGGCGCTGCCGGGTCGGCACTGGGAGAGCGTGCTGGTGTTCGTGGTCGGCGTATATCTCCTGCCGGCCTTCCTGGGTTCGCTGGCGTTGCAGCCGGACCTGCTCACCGCCATGAACCCGCTAGTGACCCTGCGCTTCGTATGGCACACGGGCCTCGCCTATCTCTTCGCCTGCCTCATGCTCGCGGGCATCGGCTTCCTCGGGGTGTTCCTCTCGGGGCATGTGGCCGGCATCCTCTCCAGCATGCTGCTGGTCTACGGGCTGCTGTTCGTCTGCCACCTGGTGGGCTACATCGCCTACCACCACCAGGACGAGATCGAGCTCGCGGTGGCGGTGCAGAAACCCACGGACGAGACCCGCGCCGCCGCTGCCCAGGCCCAGCGGCTTGCGGCCCTCCTGGCGATGGTGGACAAGAAGCTGGAGGCCAAGGATGGGCCGGGAGCCCGGGACGCCATCCTGAAGGAGACCGGAGTGGGAGTCGTGAACCCGCGCGGCTTCCACGAAGACCTGTTCGAGGCGCTGCGCCTGCGCCACCAGGACGCGCTCTCGCTGGTGGCGGGCAACCGGCTCATCCGTTACCTCGTGGAACAGAAGCGCGCTTCCCGCGCTCTCGATATCGGCGAGCAGTGTCTCGATGTCTCCAAGGATTTCCTCACCGACCCACCCGGGCTCATGGTGGCCCTGGCCGAGGAGGCGCTGCGGGACAAGCGCATGCCGGTGTTCGCGCGGCTCGACGCCCAGGTGCAGGGCAAGCTCCCGGCGAGCATGGAGGCGGTGTCGCTGCAGTTCCTGAAGGCCCGTTCGCTCGCGGAGCAGCGGCAGGACGCGGCGGCGCTCGCCCTGGTCGCGCCGCTCGTCAGCTGGACCCGGCATCCCTGGCACGCCCGCATCGCGGCACTGCACAACGCCTTGAGCGGGATCCAGCGCAAGACCTGAGGCGGTCGCCGAATTAGGGCGGAAATCGACCTATTGACCGGCCATCCTGTGCGCCGATACGACGCTACCGCGTCGCCGTTCCACTGTCACGCCACGGGAGAACCTCCATGTCCACACGCACCTCGGTCAAGTTCGGCCTGGCCGCTGCCCTCATGGCCCTGTCGGCCTCAAGTCTCGCCACCCAGGACAATCCGCCGCCGCAGCAGGGCAAGGATCTCTCCGGCCTGCACGCCTTCGACCTGCGAGCAGGATGCTGGATCTTCCACAACCACGTGCTGAAGGAGCGGCTGGCCGGGAGCCACGACTGGTTCGATTACGACGCCACCCAGCGCCTGTGGATCACCCTGGGCGGCTACGGCAACATGGACGACAACGAGCTCCGGAAGCCGGATGGCACCTATTACGGCGTGACGGTGCGCACCTACGACCCCAAGGACGGCACCTGGTCCATCTGGTGGTACGACGGCCGCAATCCCTCAGACCTCGACCCACCGGTGCGGGGGCGTTTCAAGGACGGCGTGGGCACCTTCTATTCCGATGACACCCTGCGCGGCAAGCCCATCAAGGTGCGCTTCATCTGGTCGGGCATCACCGCCACCGCCGCCCACTGGGAGCAGGCCTATTCCGGCGACGGCGGCAAGACCTGGGAGACCAACTGGACCGCCGAGTTCAGCAAGGTCGCTTGCCCGGCCCACTGAGCGAAGCGCCCGCGGGCGCTCAAGGCGGCAAGTTCAGCGCGGCCGGTGGAGCACACGGATCTCGGCGCCTTCCATGGCGTAGCGCGCGTAGCGGTAGTCGCGGATCGAGACCACCTGGTCGCGGGCCCATCCGAGCAATATGAAGTAGAGGGGCCTGCCGGCCACGTCGTCCGGGTCGAAGGCGAGCAGGGCCGGCCGGCGGTCCACCAGACCGAAGCCGAACGCCCAGCTCTTGGCCAAGCCGTAGTTGCTGAAGTAGTTCGACACCGGCATCTTGCCGTCCTGCTGCAGGCGGTTCACGAGATTGAGCTTCACCTCGTCCGCCAGCATGGCGCGCACCGCGTCGAAGTCCCGTGCGTTGAAACGCTCCGCGTAGCCGGCGAGCAGCCGGCGTTCGCGCTCGTCGAGGGTGGGCAGCGGAGCATCATCCGGCTCGCGGCCCAACTCCTGCAGCCGGGCGCGGCCGCGCTGCAGGGCGGACTTCACCGCCGGGACGGTGCTGCCCGTGAACTCCGCCACCTCGTCCAGGGAATAACCCAGCACGTCCTTGAAGATCACGGTGCTGCGCTGCAGGGCCGGCAGGCGCATGAAGGTGCGCAGGCTCACCAGGGCGACGTCGCCCGCGTCCACGCTCGCGTCAGGGTCCATGATCATCTCCAGCTCCTCGGCCGCCAGTACCGATGCCTGCCGCTTGCGCTGGCGCAGGAAGTCGATGGCCGCGTTGTGGGTCACCCGGATGAGCCAGCGCTCGAGCAAGGAGAAGCTGTCTATCTCCGGCGGCGATTCGAGCGCCTTCACCAGTACCTCCTGCACCACGTCGTCCCCGTCCACGGCGGAGCCGGTCATGCGCGCCGCATAGCGGTGCAGCCGGGGCCGAAGTTCGGTGAGTGTGCGTACCAGGAGCTGGTGCCGGCCGTCGTTGGGGGGGAGGGGGTCGGTCATAGACCAGGCTGATCCTCGTGATCCTTGGGGTTCCGGAGCCACTGCCATTATGTCGCAGAAGCCCCGGGCCGCGGGGAGGCCCAAGGCCGCCCCTTATCACCAGTAACGTCCGGGACCCCCCGAAAGAATCGCTCCTGAAGGGGGTGGCGACCGATTCCTTTTGCCTGGCCCGTTCGTCTACCAGGCAATAGCGGATATCCCGCGATCCTTTCAAGGAGCAGCCCATGGACATCAACCAGAAGAACATCCTCATCACCGGCGCCAACCGCGGCATCGGCCGCGCCCTGGTGGAAGAGGCGCTGCGCCGCGGCGCCGCCCGCGTCTACGCCGGCGCCCGCGGCGACTTCCGACAC
>DASUBN010000077.1:0-3810 GCA_035763245.1 Gammaproteobacteria bacterium
GGCTACGACGATGTATCCGTCTTTCGTTTTGTAGACGCCCATCGGCGCGCCGACGCAGGGGTGTCCGGCACCGGCTTCGCTGCGCTGCGGTGGATTGCCGGTGTTGAGGTAGAGGGTGATCTCCTGGGTGGCGAGCGAGAGGATGGAGTTGAGCAGGTTGATGTCGATGCGCTGGCCGAGTCCGGTGCGGTTGCGCTCGTACAGCGCGGCGAGGATGGCGCCGACGATGTGATACGACGCGGTGAGGTCGGCGATGCCCATGCCGACGGGCGAGGGCGGGTCTTCGGCTTTGCCCTGGAGGTTGAGGACGCCGGCGACGGCCTGGGCGAGGAGGTCCTGGCCGGGGCGCGTGAGGTAGGGGCCGTCCTGGCCCCATCCGCAGGAGGCGCAGTAGATGAGCTTCGGGTGGATGGCAGCGAGGGTTTTGTAGCCGAGGCCGAGGCGGTCCATCACGCCGGGGCGGAAATTTTCGAGGAGCACATCGCAGGATTTGATGATGCGCAGGGCGGCTTCTTTGCCGCGCGGGTCCTTGAGGTTGAGCGCGACGCTGCGCTTGCCGCGATTGAAGGCGAGGAAGGAGACGGACTCGCCGTTGATCCACGCATCGCCGAGCGACCAGTTGCGCTGCCAGTCTCCGTGGAGCGGCTCGACTTTGAGGATTTCTGCGCCCATGTCGGCGAGGAACTGCGTGGCGTTTGGGCCCTGGACGAGCTGGCTGAAATCGGCGACTCGGAGTCCTTGTAATGGTCCGCTCAACGTGTACCTCCAACGGTGTGCGGAGCGGGCAGGAGGTCGTGAACCATGCCGGCTTCCGCATCAAGAATGCTTTCGATTAAGGAGAGGCGATCGCGGCTGGCGATGAATTCAAGCCGGCGAATGCCAAAGGGGTCGATCTCTTCGCGCATCTGGCGGAGTTGGTCGGGCGTGGGTGGCTCGGTGGTGGCGAGCGCGGGGGCTACGAGGAGTTCGCCGCCGGTGCGGTCGCGGACTTCTTCGACGGTGACGCCGGGATGCAGGCTGACGAGGTGGAGCAGGCGGTCGGCGTGATTCATCTCGAAGATGCCGAGTTCGGTGATGAGGCGGACCTTGCCTGGGGGGAGTCCGGCGCGGCGGCGTTCTTCGTCAGTGAGCAGGCCGCGGGAGGCGGTGCAGAAGTCGACGGCTTCGACGAAGCGCTCGCGGGTGTGACGCGCGAGATAGAGGATGAAGTGGCGGTGGAGATTGGAGACGTCGGCCATGCCGCCTTGTCCGGGAAGGCGGAGGCGCTTGTCGCCGGATTGGATCCAGGCGTTGTTGGTGCGGCCGCGGCGATCGATTTGCGCGGTGGTGATGACTTCGTGGGTGATGCGGCCCTGCTGGTAATACCAGTGGTAGGTCTCGTCGGCTCCCCAGCAGACTTTGGCGCCCGCGAACTGGAGCGGCTCGGCGGCGGTGAGGGACATGGGATGGTAGTCGATGTCGATGAAGCCGCCGTTGAGGGCGATGATGGTGAGGTTCGGCGCGTGGGTGCGCTTGGCGAGGAGATAGGAGACCATCGCGAGCGGCGAGACGGAGCCGACGGAGCAGATGCTGCGGTTGTCGTATTCGCGGGAGAGCGCGACGGCCATCAGCTCGTCGATGGCCCAGGAGGTGGAGTCGACGGGGATGCGGTGGCGGTCGAGGAGGTCGGGCTTGAGGTCGGCGGTGCGGATGTGCGCGGCGGTGGTGAGGAATTCTTTGCGGTCGTGGTCGGGGCGATGAGCCTCAGCGGCTAAAGCCGTATTCGACGGCTGCATATCCTGCGCGACCTGAAGGTCGCGCCTACCCGACTCCGGCGTAGGTCCGGCCGCGTCCGCGCCATTGTTCGATCCGGTGCTGCGCGCGCCTTTGCGGCGGTCTTGCTCGTCGCGGACGTAGGCGAGGAGTTCGCGGTAGTCGGTGGAGTAGTACGGAAGGCAGGAGGTGGGCCAAGCTCCCCAGGGTACGTGCGCGACAGCGGTGACGAATTCACGCGGGAGGAGGAAGGAGCGGGGCGCGCCGAGTGCGCCGGGCTCGACGATTTCTTCCGCGGTGACGAGGACGGTGCGGGCGGCTCCGAGGAGAGCGAGGTCGAATCCGCGGGAGCCCTGGATTTCAATGTTGCCGTCGCGGTCGGCGCGCTGGGCATGCAGGACTAGGACGTCGATGTCGAGACGGCGCGCCTGGCCGATGGGCTCTCCGGTGAAGACGGAGCGCGAGGTCTTCCAGAAGCCGCCGATCTGCATGAGGTCGGAGCCGGCGGGGAGCTGGAAGGGCATCTCGGGAAGGCGGAAGTGGGCGGCGTGGAGGCCCTGCATCATAGCGAGGGCGGACCACTCTTCGACTTCGACCTGCTGCTTTTCGAGGGCTTCGCGGAAGCGCGGCGCGAGGCCGTAGATGTCGAGCGAGGAGAAGCAGAAGATGACTTTGCGGACGGCGTTGGCCTCGAGGAGGAACTCGAGCGGGAGTCCTCCGCCCCAGCTGGTGAAGACGAAGTCTCGTTTGCCGGAGGCGATCACCTGGCGGATGAGAGCGAGCGGGAGGCGGGAGAGGTGGACGCCGCCGATGCCGAGGCGGGCTCCCGAGGGAACGTAGTCGGCGAGCTGTTCGAGGCTGAGGAAGTCAGTCATGATGTGCGTTGGTGAAAATTAACCGCAGGTCCTTCGACTCCGGTCGCTGCGCGACCTCTGCTCAGGATGACAAGCGGAAATGCAAGTCCTTCGACTCGCTGACGCTCGCTCGGGATAACAGCCATTAGAGGACGGCACAGGAGACGCCTCCATCGATGGAGAGGTTTTGGCCGGTGACCCAGGAGCTTTCGTCGGAGGCGAGGTAGAGCGCGGCGTAGGCGACGTCGATGGGCTGGCCGATGCGGCCGAGCGGATGCATTTTGTCCCAGGCGGCGCGGAGTTCCTGCGGATTGGGCACGCGGGAGAGGACGCCGGCGTTCATTGGCGTGTCGACCGTGCCGGGCGCGATGCAGTTGACGCGGATGCCGGCGGAGGCGTACTCGCGGGCCATCTGGCGGGTCATGGCGATGATGCCGCCTTTGCTGGCCGCGTAGTGCGGGTAGCCAGGGAATCCGAAGAGCCCCTGGATGGAGCTGATGTTGACGATGGCTCCGCGGCGCGCCTGGAGCATGCCAGGGAGGACGTGCTTAGCGCAGAGGAAGGTGCCGACGAGGTTGACGTCGAGGATGCGGTGCCAGTCGGCGAGATTGAGCTGGTGCGCGGGAGCTTCGTGGGCGATGCCGGCGACGTTGAGCAGGACGTCGATGGTGCCGAAGCGGTCGGTGCCGGCCTGGACGAGGGCTTCGACTTCGGGCTCCCGGCTGATGTCGGTGCGGACGAAGAGGCATTCGCCGCCGGCTTCGCGGATCTCACGCTCGGTCTGCGCGGCGGCCTGGTTGACGTCGGCGGCGACGACGCGGGCGCCCTCCTGGGCGAAGAGCTGCGCAATGGCTTTGCCAATTCCCATGGCGGCTCCGGTCACCAGAGCCACGCGGTTTTGCAAACGCATTTCGGGGAGACCTTTTCTTTGTCTGAGGCTGCCAACATATCACGCCGAGGGGTAGTATTGAAAGCATTCATTTCAGGAGAACAGGCGAGGTGCGGTGACGATGGGCGCAGAGAAGATCATGAGGCCCGCGATGGAAACCATTGCCGACAACGGCGATTTGTGCGGCGAGGGTCCGCACTGGGATGAGCGCGAGCAGGCGCTCTACTGGACCGATATCGACGGGCAGAAGTTCTACCGCTATTTGTGGCGCGAGCGGCGGCACGAGCTGCTGCATGAGGGGTTCACGATCAACGG
>DASUBN010000078.1:0-5130 GCA_035763245.1 Gammaproteobacteria bacterium
GGCAGCATCAAGGCGGAGCTGTTACGGGTCGTCACGGAGGAGCGCATTGACCTCATCGTGCTCGGCAGCCATGAGCGTCATGGGCTGGCCTTGCTCTTAGGTTCCACCGAGAAATCCATCCTGCATAAGGCGGCATGCGACGTTCTCGCCGTCCGACTCCATTAGCCTCCTCCGCGGCCCGCACCGCCAGGGACAGGCGGCTTTCGCGTAAAATGGCGGCATGACAGCCCCGCAGCAGACCAACGACATCCGGGTGGACGTGGAGACGGCCTTCGTACCGGATCAGTCCGATCCGGAGCAGAACCGTTTCGTGTTCTCCTACACCATCACCATCCGTAACCAGGGCGGCGTGCCGGCCAAGCTGCTCACCCGGCACTGGATCATCACCGATGCCAACGGCAAGGTGCAGGAGGTGCGCGGCGAGGGTGTGGTGGGCGAACAGCCCCACATCAAGCCGGGCGAGGGCTTCCGATATTCAAGCGGTGCGGTACTGGAGACTCCGGTGGGTTCCATGCAGGGTGCGTATCAGATGCGCAGCGACCAAGGCGAGACCTTCGATGCACCCATCGCCCCCTTCCGGCTGGCGGTGCCGGGCCTGTTGCATTGATGCATGGCGACATTTGCCGTCGGAGACGTGCAGGGCTGTCATGAGGAGCTGCAACGGCTCCTGCGACGCATCGGTTTCGACTCTCGCGAAGACATCCTCTGGTTCACCGGCGACCTGGTGAATCGCGGCCCCGGTTCGCTCGAGGTGCTGCGCTTCGTGAAGGGCCTCGGCGAGCGGGCCCTATGCGTGCTGGGCAACCACGACCTGCACCTGCTGGCGGTGGCGACCGGCACCGCTGGGCTCAGGAAGGACGACACCTTGGATGCGGTGCTGGCGGCCCCCGACCGGGATGAGCTCCTCGCCTGGTTGCGGCAGTTGCCGCTGCTGCACCACGACGCGGACCTGGGTTATACGCTGGTGCATGCGGGCCTGCCGCCCCAGTGGGATCTCGGCCTGGCCCAGGCCTGCGCGCACGAATTGGAGGCCGTGCTGCGCGGCGACCTGCACCTTGAACTCTTCCGGCACATGTACGGCAACGAGCCCAGGCGCTGGTCCCCGGACCTCGCCGGCATGGACCGGCTGCGCTTCATCGTCAACTGCTTCACCCGCCTGCGCTACTGCGATACCGAGGGCAACCTGGATCTCAAAGCCAAGGGCGCGCCCGGCAGCCAGTCACCGGGTTTGCTGCCCTGGTTCGAAGTGCCCGGGCGCAAGAGCGCCGGGCTCCACGTCCTCTTCGGCCACTGGTCCACCCTGGGCGAGATCCGGGACCGGAACGTGCATGCCCTGGACACGGGTTGCGTCTGGGGTGGGCGACTCACGGCCCTGCGCCTGGATGGGGACGACAGCGGCGGCTGGTACAGCGTGGATTGCCCGGTGGCCCAGCGTCCCGGTTCTGACTGATATAGTGGTGTCATGAACGACAACCCGACGCTAGCGAAGCTGCGGCTCGACGGCAAATGGGCCCTGGTCTGCGGCGCCAGCAAGGGTATCGGCGCGGCCACGGCTCACGCCCTGGCAGACCTGGGAGCGGACGTGACCCTGGTAGCCCGCTCCGAGGAGAGCCTGAAGCACACCTTCCAGCAGCTCAGGGCCCAGGGCACCCAGCGCCATGGTTATTTCACCGCCGATTTCGACCAGCCCGAGAAGCTCAAGGCTGCCGTCGAGGACTGGCTGAAGCGCACCCCGCGGGTGCACATCCTGGTGAACAACACCGGCGGCCCGCCTGGAGGCCCGGCTCACCTCGCGAAGCCCGAGGAATACCAAGCCGCCTTCAGCCGCCACCTGATCTGCAACCAGATCCTGGTGCAGGCGATCCTGCCGGCTATGCGCAACACCGGCTACGGCCGCATCCTCAACATCATCTCCACTTCCGTGAAGGAACCCATCAAGGGCCTGGGCGTGTCCAACACCGTGCGCGCCGCGGTGGCCGGGTGGGCCAAGACCCTCGCCGGCGAACTCGGCACCTACGGCATCACCGTGAACAACGTGTTGCCGGGCTACACCCGGACCGGGCGTCTGGAGAGCCTCTTCGGCGGCCGCGCACAGAAGGAAGGCCGCAGCGTGGCCGACATCGAGGCGGAGGCCCGCGGCCTCATCCCGCTGGGGCGCATCGCCGAGCCGGAAGAGATCGCCGCCGCCATCGCTTTCCTAGCCTCCCCCGCCGCGGGCTACATAACGGGCGTGAGCCTGCCGGTGGACGGCGGCCGCATCCAGGGTCTCTAGCCATGCTCGAGATCCGGAACTACATCGACGGGAAGCTCGCCGCCGCCTCTGCCGGCTGGCTCGAGACCCACGAACCCGCCACCGGCAAGGTCTACGCCCGGCTGCCGGACTCGGACGCCAAGGACGTGGATGCGGCGGTGACGGCGGCTACCCAGGCCTTCCCGGCCTGGTCGAAGCTCTCCGGCGAGGAGCGCGGGCGCTGGCTGCTCAAGCTCGCCGAACTTATGGAGCGCGACCTCGAGAAGCTGGCGCGGGCCGAGAGCGTGGACAACGGCAAGCCCGTGGATCTGGCCCGCCGCCTCGACATCCCCCGTGCCATCTCGAACCTGCGCTTCTTCGCGGCCGCCGCGAGCCAGTTCGCGAGCGAATCCCACGCCATGGAGGAAGGCGCCGTCAACTACACCCTGCGCTCACCGCTCGGGGTGGTGGGCTGCATCTCCCCCTGGAACCTGCCGCTCTACCTCTTCACCTGGAAGATCTCCCCGGCGCTCGCCGCCGGCAATTGCGTGGTGGCGAAGCCCTCGGAAGTCACACCCATGACGGCGTATCTCTTCAGCGAACTCTGCGCCGAGGCGGGCCTGCCCGCGGGCGTGCTCAACGTGGTGCACGGTCTCGGCCCGAAGACCGGCAGCACCATGGTGGAGCACGCTGGGATCAAGGCCGTGTCCTTCACGGGTGGCACCCGGACCGGGAGCGACATCGCTGCCCGCGCCGCGCCGCGTTTCAAGAAGCTCTCCCTGGAACTCGGCGGCAAGAACCCGGTGCTGGTGTTCGCCGATTGCGACTGGGAGCTCGCCCTCAACGAATGCCTGCGGGCCGCGTTCCTCAACCAGGGCGAGATCTGCTTCTGCGGGTCCCGTCTCTACGTGGAACGCCCCATCTACGAGAAATTCCGCGACACTTTCGTGGCAAAGGTGAAGGCACTCAAGCAAGGCGATCCCCTGGAGCCCGGCGTGCAACAAGGGGCCCTGGTCTCGGGACCGCACCTGGAGAAGGTGCTGGGCTACGTGGCGCTCGCCAGGGAGGAAGGTGGAAGGGTGCTCTGCGGCGGCGAGCGGGCGAAGATGGTCGGCCGCTGCGCAGACGGCTGGTTCATGCAGCCCACTCTCATCGAGGGCCTGTCGGCCGATTGCCGCGTGAACCAGGAAGAGATATTCGGCCCGGTGGCGACACTCCAGCCCTTCGACGGAGAAGCAGAGGCCCTGAAGCTCGCCAACGGCACGCCCTACGGCCTCACCGCCACGGTGCTGAGCGGCGATGTGGCCCGTTGCCATCGCCTCGCGGCCCGTCTCGAGGCGGGCCTCATCTGGATAAACTGCTGGATGCTCCGTGACCTGCGCGTCCCCATGGGCGGCGTGAAGCAATCCGGCGTGGGCCGGGAAGGCGGTTTCGAGGCCATGCGCTTCTTCACTGAACCCCGCAACGTCTGCATCAAATACTGACCCTGTAAAACTCCAGGACACCCGACAGGATGAGCGACAGCAAGATCCACTCCTCCAAGGCGCCCGAACCCATCGGGCTTTACCCCCACGCCCGGCGCGTGGGCGGCCTGCTGTTCCTCTCGGGCGTGGGTCCACGCCGGCGCGGCAGCAAGGACATCCCCGGCGTGACCTTGGGCCCGGACGGCGGGATATTGGCCTACGACATCGAAGCCCAGTGCCGCTCGGTGTTCGAGAACGTCCGCCATATCCTGGAGGATGCTGGCTCGAGCTGGGACAAGCTCGTAGACGTGACGGTCTTCCTCACCGACATGCGGCGGGATTTCCAAGCCTACAACCGGCTGTACGCGGAGTACTTCAAGGACAACCAGCCTTGCCGCACCACGGTGCAGGTGACGGCCCTGCCCACCCCCATCGCCATCGAACTCAAGTGCATCGCGACCATCTGAGGCCCGCGCCATGTGGAACCTGACCCCCATCGACTTCAAGAAGTGGATAGACGAGCATCGTGACCTGCTGAAGCCGCCGGTGGGCAACAAGCGCATCTACACCGAGACCGGTTTCGTGGTGCAGGTGGTGGGGGGGCCCAACTCCCGCAAGGATTTCCACGACGACCCCGGCGAGGAGTTCTTCTACCAGCTGGAAGGGGACATGCTGCTCAAGACCATGCAGGCCGGCAGGCCAGTGGACATCCCCATCCGCCAGGGGGAGATCTTGCTGATCCCCCCGCATTTGCCCCACTCTCCCCAGCGCTTCGCCGACACCGTGGGCCTCGTGATCGAGCGCCCCCGGCTGCCGGAGGAGCAGGACGGCCTGCTCTGGTTCTGCGAGAATTGCCACGCGGAATTGTACCGGGAGTACTTCCACCTCGAGAACATCGAGACCCAATTCCCGCCGGTGTTCGACCGCTTCTTCGGCAGCCTCGAACGCCGCACCTGCAAGCACTGCGGCACGGTGATGGAAGCCCCCCAGAAGAAGAAATGATGCTGAAGATCGACATCCACACCCATATCCTCCCCAAGGAATGGCCGGACCTCAAAGCGCGTTACGGTTACGGCGGCTTCATACAGCTGGAGCACCATGGCCCCGGTTGCGCGCGCATGATGAAGGATGGAGTGCTGTTCCGGGAGATCGAGGCCAACTGCTGGGACCCGAAGGTGCGTCTCCGGGAATGCGCCGCCCACGGCGTGCACGTGCAGGTACTCTCCACCGTGCCGGTGATGTTCAGCTATTGGGCGAAACCCCAAGACTGCCTCGACCTGTCGCGCCTCCTCAACGACGACTTGGCCGCCACCGTGGCGAAGGACCCGAAGCATTTCGTGGGGCTCGGCACCCTGCCCATGCAGGCGCCGGACCTGGCGATCGGGGAACTCATCCGCTGTGTGAAGGACTTGGGTCTCGCGGGCGTTCAGATCGGTT
>DASUBN010000079.1:0-6077 GCA_035763245.1 Gammaproteobacteria bacterium
CTGCTCGTGAAGTGGCGGCACCCTTAAGTGGCCAGCGAGACACCGAGGAAGAAGGGCCACCAGCGGCTGGTGCTGGGGTTGGTGCTGATGTTCGCGGGCATGTTCGTTTTCGGATATGCCATGGTGCCCCTGTACCGGGTAGTGTGCCGGCTGACCGGCCTGAACGGCACGGGGATCGAGGAAGCTTCGGCCTACAAGGCCGAGGTAGACCCGAACCGCATCGTGACGGTGCAGTTCCTGGGCACGGTGAACAGCAGGCTGCCGTTCGCCTTCCGTCCCGACACCGGCCAGATGCAGGTGCACGTAGGCGAGCTGTATGGCAACACGTTCTTCGCCGACAACCAGAGCGGCGGCGACGTGACCGCCCAGGCGGTGGCTACCTACGCGCCGAGCGAGGCGGCCAAGTACGTGCATAAGACGCAGTGTTTTTGCTTTACGCAGGAGACGTTCGCGCCCCATGAGTCGCGGCACATGCCGGTGAGGTTCTACCTCGACCCAGCGCTGCCCAAGGACATCAAGGTGGTGACCATCTCCTACACTTATTTCAACGTGACTCCGGAGAAAGGCTCCGGAGCCTGAAGACAGGCATCTCTATAGAGGATGTGAACATGTCAGCCCACGCCAACAGCGATCATTACTATGTGCCGCACGGCAGCCATTGGCCGATCGTCGGTTCCATAGGCCTGTTCACCACCCTCTCGGCCGCCGCGCTATGGCTGGAGGACGTGTCCTTCGGCCGCTACCTGTTCCCGGTAGGCCTCTGCATCATCCTGTTCATGATGTTCGGCTGGTTCGGCACCGTGATCCGCGAGAGCGAGAGCGGCACCTACAACGAGCAGGTGGACCGCTCTTTCCGCTGGGGCATGACCTGGTTCATCTTCTCCGAGGTGATGTTCTTCGCGGCGTTCTTCGGCGCGCTGTTCTACGCCCGCACCTTCGCGCTGCCGTGGCTCGGCGGCGAGGGCAAGCACCTCTTCACCAACCTGCTGCTGTGGCACAAGTACGAGCCGAATTGGCCCACCAACGGTCCGGGCGACGTGGGCGGCGCGTTCAAGTCCATGGAGGCGCTCGGCATCCCGGCGCTCAACACCGCTATCCTGCTGACCTCCGGCCTGACCGTGACCATCGCCCACTGGGCGCTGAAGAGCGGCGACCGCAAGAAGCTCTGCCTGTTCCTGCTGTTCACCGTGCTCCTGGGTTTCAGCTTCGTGATGCTGCAGGGCCATGAGTACCTGGACGCCTACACCAAGCAGAACCTGACGCTGGGCAGCGGCATCTACGGCACCACCTTCTTCATGCTGACGGGTTTTCACGGCCTGCACGTCACCATCGGCGCCATCATGCTGACGGTGATCCTGCTGCGTTCCCTGAAGGGCCACTTCAAGCCGGACCATCACTTCGCCTTCGAAGCGGTGTCCTGGTACTGGCACTTCGTGGACGTGGTGTGGCTGGGCCTGTATGTATTCGTGTACTGGCTGTAGGTCGGTCGACGGCAAGGCATCGCCAAAAGCGCCGCTCACGCGGCGCTTCTTCTTTGGAAGATTGTCAGGGGTGCGTGGCGTTGGGTTGTATGATGCCCGTCAAATAGGCGATGACGAGCAGGGCGAACAACAGCAGCGACAGGCCGATGCGTATGCTCAAGGCTTTCACGCTGCGGGTGGAGCGACCCCGGTCCCTGATCATGAAATACATGCCCGAGAACAGGCTTCCGAGGATGGCGATGAGGACCAGGATGATGATGAGGCGTGGCAGCATGGGTGCGTCCCCGGTTGGAGCGGGGCACGGTAACATCCCCGCGTGAACGCAGGCAAATCCCGCTTCCGCCCGGGCCTGTGGCCGACCCTGGCCATGCTGGTGCTCTGTGCCCTGTTCCTGCGCCTGGCCCTCTGGCAATGGGACCGGGCCGCCTACAAACGCCACCTGCTCGCGGCTTACAGCATGCAGATGGCGCGCAAGCCCGTGTCCCTCAACGCACTCTTGCAGGACCCGACGCTCGAGAGCTTCCCCCAGTATCTCAAGGTGGATGCGGACGGCGCTTACGACGGCGGCCGCCAGCTGCTCCTGGAAGACATGACCCATGAGGGTACCGTGGGTTACGAAGTGCTGACGCCCTTCCAGCTTTCGGGCAGCGGGTACCTCTTGCTGGTGGACCGGGGCTGGGTGCCGGCCACGACCAGCGGTGCCGCGCCGGAGGTCACCGTGATGGGCGGAGTGCGCCGGATCCAGGGCGTGCTGGGCACGCTTCCCGTGCCGGGCCTGAACCTGGGCAAGAGCGCGCCTCCCAACGCGGGCTGGCCCAAGATCCTCTTCTATCCCCAGGCCCACGACGTGAAACTCATCTACGGTGCCAAGCTCATGGCGCCCATCCTGCATCTGGACGCGGCGCAATCCGATGGCTACCTGCGCCAGTTCAGTCCTGACGTGGGTTTCCCGCCGGAGCGGCATCTCGCCTACGCGTTCCAGTGGATCATGTTGGCGGCCGCGGTGTTCGCCGTGTGGCTGGTGGTGAACCTCAAGGCCGGACGCAGACGCGAGGCAGCGAAGTGATGGACGAGAAGACGAAACGATCGAACCGCCGCACTTTGCTGCTGATGTTGCTGGTATTCCTGGCGCCAGCCTTGGGCTCGTGGCTGCTCTATATCGGCGTGTTCCATCTCAACCTCGGCACCACCAACAAGGGCGAGTTCGTGCAGCCGCCGCGGCAGATCGACACGGCGGGTCTGGCGCTGCCCCATGATTACTTCGCCCACCACCTGACGCTCGTGTACGTGAGTGGCCCAAAGTGTGACGCAGACTGCCTGCATGCCCTGGACGTGATGCGCGTCACCGAGCTCGCCCTGGGCGAACAGATGTCTTCGTCGCAGCGGCTCTATCTCGCGGCGGGCACGCCGGATGCCGCGGCGCTCAAGGCCGATCCTGGCCTCACGGCGGTGGACGCTTCCGGGCGCGCGGCCTTGAAGGCTTTCGACGGCGCCGACGCGCCGAAATACATCTACCTCGTGGAGCGCAACGGCTACGTGGTGCTGCGCTATTCCCTGGCCCAAGATCCGAAATTCATCCTGCAGGACTTGAGACACCTATTGGGTGCCGGTGAAGGTTGATGCAGAAGAAGCATTTCCTCGTCATCGCCGTCACCGCTGCCGTACTCGCTTTCGGCGTGGTGATGCTAGGCGCCTATGTACGGCTCTCCCAGGCGGGCCTGGGTTGCCCGGACTGGCCCGGCTGCTACGGCCACCTGACCGTACCCACGGCGCAGCAGGCGGCTGCGGCGGATGCCGCGCGGCCGCTGGAAGCAGCACGCGCCTGGAAGGAGATGGTCCACCGCTATTTCGCCGGCACCCTCGCGACCCTCATCCTGGTGTTGGCGGTCGCGGCCTGGATGCGGCGCAAGGAACCGGACCAGCCGCTCCTGCTGCCGACGTTGCTCCTGGCGCTCGTCGTATTCCAGGCCCTGCTCGGCATGTGGACGGTGACGCTCCTGCTCTTCCCGCCGGTGGTGATGGGGCACCTCCTGGGAGGCTTCGCCACGTTCGCGCTGTTGGTGCTTCTCGTCATGCAGACCGGCGGGTTCTTCCGGCTGGGTGACGCAGCGACTCCCGCGATGCGCCGGCTCGCTGCCCTGGGGCTCGCAGTGCTCATCTGCCAGGTGGCCTTGGGCGGTTGGGTGAGCAGCAACTACGCCGCCATCGCTTGTCCGGATTTCCCCACCTGCCAGGGCAGCTTCTGGCCGCCCATGGACTTTGCCTCGGCCTTCAGCTGGCACGGTCTCGGCATCGACTACCAGGGCGGGATCCTCGCGAACCCGGCGCGGGTGGCGATCCACGTGGTGCACCGCCTGGGTGCGCTCACGGTTTTCCTGTTGCTGGGTGCCGCGGCCTTGCTGTGCCTCTCGAAGGGCAAGCAGCCGGCGCTGCGGGCTTTAAGCCTCTTGGTTCTGCTGCTCCTGTGCCTGCAGGTGGCCCTCGGCATCAGCCTGGTGGAGTTCGGCTGGCCGCTGCCCTTGGCGGACCTGCATAACGGCGTAGCGGCCTTGCTGCTGGGCGCGACCGTGACGCTCAATTGGGCAGTCTGGTCCGGAAGGGGCGGGGCATGAGCGAAGCGAAAGCGGGTTGGCGGGATTTCTATGAGCTCGGCAAACCGCGGGTGGTGGCGCTCATCGTGTTCACCGCCGTGGTGGGCATGTTCCTGGCGGTGCCGGGCATGCCCCCCTGGGATAAGCTCGTATTCGGCACCTTAGGCATAGGCCTTGCGGCATCCGCCGCGGCAGCCGTGAATCACCTCCTGGACCAGCGAGTGGACGCCGTGATGTTCCGTACCCGCCACCGGCCGCTACCCACGGGCCAGGTGACGGAGCGGCAGGTGCTCCTCTTCGCGCTGACCCTCGCCATGGCCTCCATGATCATGCTCACGGCACTCGTGAACACGCTCACGGCGGTGCTCACCTTCTGCTCGCTCATCGGTTACGCCATCGTCTACACCGTGTTCCTGAAGCGCGCTTCGCCCCAGAACATCGTCATCGGCGGGGCCGCCGGCGCGGCGCCGCCCTTGCTGGGCTGGACCGCGGTCACGGGTCAGGCCCACGCCGGGGCCTTCCTGCTGTTCCTCATCATCTTCGTCTGGACGCCACCCCATTTCTGGGCGCTCGCCATCCACCGCCGCGAGGACTACGCCAAGGTGGGTATCCCCATGCTGCCCGTGACCCACGGCGTGGCCTATACCAAGCTGCAGATCCTTTTCTACACCCTGCTGCTCCTGGCGGTGAGTGTGCTGCCCTTCGTGATCGGCATGAGCGGCCTGTTGTACTTGGGGGCGGCACTGGTACTGGGCCTGGGATTCCTGCGCTATGCCGTACAGCTCTACCGCAAGGACGACGACACTCTGCCCATGAAGACCTTCAGCTACTCCATCTGGTACCTGTCGCTGCTGTTCGCGGCACTGCTCCTCGACCACTATGCGGCGCGGCTGCTGGCCTCTATATAATCCTTTCGCCCCGGGTCTCGGGGTGATCAAGGCCGGAAGATGATTGCCAGCGAGATACTCGCCCGCCGCGATGCGATCCGGGAGTCCTACCAAGGGGCCAGGCCCTTCCGGCACGTCTGCTTGGACGGTTTCCTGGAAACGCCTGTGGTGGAGCGGCTTCTGGCGGAGTTCCCGCCCTTCGCCCCCGAGTACGCCCGCAACGAGATGGGGGAGCCGGGCGGCAAGGCGGTGCACACCGACCTGGCCGGCATCGGTCCGGCCTATCGCGAGTTCTACGATTACATGCGCTCCCGGGTTTTTCTGGATGCCATGTCGGAGCTGCTCGGCATCCCCGAGCTGCTCTTCGATCCCTACATGTACGGCGGCGGCACCCACGAGAACCTGGAAGGCCAGGAGCTTGACCCGCACATCGACTTCAACTACGACCCGGTACGCCGCTGGCACCGGCGCCTCAACCTGCTGGTCTATCTCAACAAGGAATGGGATTTGGGCTGGGGCGGCGGCATCGAGCTCCATTCCGATCCCCGCGACTGGGAGCATGATCGGGTCACGAGCTTCAACTGCGAGTTCAACCGCGCCGTGATCTTCGAGACCAACGAGCGTTCCTGGCATGGCTTCCGTCGCATCGCTCTGCCCGAAGCCAAGCGCGGACTCTCCCGCAAGTGCATCTCGGTCTATCTCTACACCAAGCGCCGACCCAAGGAAGAGATCGCACCGCCCCACGGCACCTTCTATGTGCAACGGCCGCTACCGCCGGAGATCCAACCAGGCAGGAGCCTGAGCCGGGAGGACGTTGAGGGCCTGAAGCGCCTGCTCAAGGTCCGGGACGGCTGGATCCGACACTACCAAAACCGGGAACTGGAACTCGGCCGGGAGCGGGCGTCCGTAGCGGCCTATGTGGCGAGCATGCTGGGGAAGCTGAAGCGGTATGTCATCAGCGAGTTCAAGCGCCTTTCCGGATGAAGTACACACTGTAGCTCGGCTCGTGGGAAACAGAAAACCCGGCGATAGTCGGTTTTTTGCGTCGGTTTACTGGCTTAACCCGCTGGCGCCCCGAGTCCCTGGAAGGTGCCGTCCTCAAGCCAGATCATGGCCGG
>DASUBN010000080.1:0-3376 GCA_035763245.1 Gammaproteobacteria bacterium
TCGGCCCCGGCGTGAAGGCGATGGCCGCCACGAAGTTGCAGAACGCAAGGACCTGCAAGGTGCTCAAAGCTGTCATGGGCGCTCCTCGGAAGCGGGTGCTTGAGGGCCAGACTAGCTGCGGTTAGGATAATTGTACCGGTACAGTTTGCCGATGTAGGACGGTACAGTTGCCATGCCCGCCGGCCCCGACCAGACCCTGGTGGAGCAATGCGTGCGCTGGGCGCAGCAGCGCATCGAACAGCGCATCCTGCTGCCCGGCATGCGCATGCCTTCGGTCCGCAGCTTCGCCCGGGAGCGGCGCGTCTCCAAGTTCACTGCCGTGGAGGCCTACTCGCGGCTGGTGAGCATGGGCTGTCTCGAGTCCCGCCGCGGCTCCGGCTTCTACGTGCTCGCGTCACGGCCGCGCCGGGCCGCGGTGCTGACCACCGCGGCGGCGGCGTCCGACATCGACGTGCTGTGGCTCCTGAAGCACATGCTCCAAGACTCGGGTATCCAGCAGGGCCCCGGCATGGGCAGCCTGCCACCCAGCTGGCTCGACGGCGGCCTGCTCGCCACCTCGGTGCGCTCCCTGGCGCGGCGCGCCCCCAGTCATTGGGTGGGCTCCGGCTCCACCCAGGGCTATCTGCCGCTGCGCCAACAGTTGCAGCAGCAGCTCGCCGGCTTCGAAATCGCCGCCGAGCCGGAGCAGATCGTGCTCACCACCGGCATCACCCATGCCCTCACCCTACTGCTCGGCATCCTGGTGCGCCCGGGAGAAGCGGTGTTGGTGGGCGACCCTTCCTGGTTCGCGGGCTTCGGCACCGTCACCTCCCACGGCGCGCGCCCCATCGGTTATCCCTATACCCCCGAGGGTCCAGACCTCGATGTGATCCTGCGCCTGGTGCTGCGGCACAAGCCCAAGCTGCTCGTCATCAACTCCATCGGCCACAACCCCACGGGCACTTCCTTGAGCCGCACTGCGGCGGAGGGCTTGCTCACCCTTGCGGATGCCTATGACTTCACCATCCTGGAAGACGACGCCTATGGGGATCTCTGCCCGCCGGATGCCGGGACACGCCTCGCGAGCCTGGACCGGAAGGGCCGCGTGATCTACGCCGGCAGCTACACCAAGAGCATCGCCCAGAACCTGCGGGTGGGCTTCATCGCCTGCGATCGCGAGCTAGCCGATGAGGTCACCAGCCGCAAGATGCTCACCGGCTTCACCACCCCAGAGTCCAATGAGCGCATCCTGCATGGTGTACTGGTGAGCGGCCGCTACCACAAGCATCTAACGCGGCTGCACACGAAGCTGGCCCAGGCCCGAGCCACCGCGACCCGGGACCTGGCGCGCTTGGGCCTCAAGGAGTTCTGCTCGCATCCTGTGGGCCTGCACACCTGGGTGGATACCGGCCGGGACAGCGTGCAGCTCGCCGCGCTGGGGGCGCAACACTCCCTCATCCTCGCTTCGGGAGCTTTATTCTCGCCGCTGCAGGCCCCGAGCACCCGACTGCGCATCAACGTGAGCCGCTGGAGCTCGGAGAGCTTGCAGTTCTTCAGGAAGGCGCTGGAGACTTGAGCACGCGCCGGCGTCAGTGTGCCGGCGGCGCTTCCGCCTGGGGCGAGGCGCGCCGGTTCATGAGCAGCACCACCGGGATCACGCCCAGGAACACCAGCGCCATGAGCTTGAAGGTATCGATGAAAGACAGCATCAGGGCCTGCTGCTCGACGATGCCGTAGAGCGCCACCTGGGCCTCCCGCGCCGCATCGGCGGCGTGGCCCGGCAGGCTCTGGAAGTAGGCAGTGAGGCCCTGGAGGAGTGCCTGGGCCTTGGCGCTGGCGCCGGTGATGTTCTCGGTGAGCACGCTTTGGTGGTATTGGACGCGACGCGCGAACACCGTCTGCACCAGCGAGATGCCCACGCTGCCGCCCAGATTGCGCGACAGGTTCACGAGCGCGGTGGCCATGTTGGTCTTCTCGCGTGGGATTCCGACGTAGGCTGCGACGTTGATGGGGATGAACAGGAACGCGAGCCCGAGTGCCTGCACCAGGCGCGACAAAGCGATGGTGCCGTAGTCCACCTGTAGGTCGAAGTTAGTCATGTACAGCAGCGCGCAGCCCGAGACCGTGAGGCCGAACATCACCAGCCAGCGGGAGTCCACCTTCGAGGCGAGCTTACCCATCACCGGCATGAAGAAAACCAGCGCAAGCCCCCCGGGCGAGAGCACCAACCCCGCGTCCGTGGCCGTGTAGCCGAGCGAGGTCTGCACGAACTCGGGGATCAGTTGGGTGCTGGCGAGCAGCACGAAACCCAGGATGAACATCAGCAAGTTGGCCACGGCGAAGTTCCGGTTCTTGAGCAGCCGGAAATCCACGATGGGCTCCTTCGCTCTGAGCTCGCGCAGCACGAAGAACACCAGGCCCGCGACCGAGGCCAGGGAGAGCAACAGGATGAAGTTCGAGCTCAGCCAGTCGTCGCGCTCGCCCTTGTCCAGCACCACCTGCAGGCAGCCCAAGCCCAGCGCCAGCAACCCGAACCCCAGGTAATCCACGCTGATGCCCTGGCTGTGGCGCTGGCGGCGGGCCTCCTCGGTGCCGGGCGTGTCGTGCACGAAGATGCTCACCAGGAACAGCAGCAGCACCCCTACCGGGATGTTGATGAGGAACACCCAGCGCCAGGAGGCATTGTCGGTGATCCAGCCGCCCAAGGTCGGGCCGATGGCCGGGGCGAACACCACCGCGAGCCCATAGAACGCGAAGGCCATGCCACGCTTCTCCGGCGGGAAGCTGTCGGCCAGGATCGCCTGGGAGACGGGTTGCAGCCCGCCGCCGGTGAACCCCTGCACGGCGCGGAATACCACTAAGAAGGCCAGGCTCGGCGCCGTGCCGCAGAGCAACGAACTCAAGGTGAAGCCCATGATGCAGGCCATGAAGAAACGCTTGCGGCCGAAGTACTCGGACATCCAGCCGCTGATGGGCAGCACCACGGCGTTGGTCACGAGGTAGGAGGTCAGCACCCAGGTGGACTCGTCCTGGCTCGCGGCCATGGAACCCGCGATATGGTTCAAGGCCACATTGGCGATGGAGATGTCCAGCACCTCCATGAAGGCGGCGAGCGCCACCACCGGCGCGATCAGCCACGGGGAATCCTGCCAGCGCTTCTGCGGCGCGGGGATGACGAGAGCTTCACTCATGGGAAGGCGGCATCTTTTCGCTCAGAGCCCGAAACGCATCAAGACCATGCAAGCCAGTATCCCCGAGAACACCGTGAGGCTTGCGAGCCCCTGCCGATCCACCCGGGCGCGGGCTTCGCCGCGCTTGAAGTCGCCGTTCCAGATGAGCTCGGGCAGGCGGCGGTACCAGCGGCCCGAGTGGACCAGGAGCGTCACGGTGAGCGCCA
>DASUBN010000081.1:0-5434 GCA_035763245.1 Gammaproteobacteria bacterium
CCCATCTGGGTGAGCAAACCCAGGTACACGAGCACGAACTGGTTGAAGAGCTGTCCCGGTCCCACGCGGCCGCCTTTTGGATGTCCCGCCTGGACTGCTTCTAGTGTAAGCAATATGGGGGTGCCTGAGGGCCAGCCGCCCACGGGCAGGACCGTGCCTCCCGAACGGGCATTTCTGCGCCGCCGGCACTGGACAGGCGTCGCCCGAGCCTGCACACTTGCGCGGGATTTCTTGGCGATACAAGTCCACCTTAGACCCGCGGAAGATGGGTCGGGGGAGACCGGGAGACGTGATGGCGATAGCCACCATGGTGGGGCCGCGCGTGCCCAGCCGCGATGTCGGCCGGCACGTGCAGGCGGAACTCACCAACCTGCTCTATCAGAACACCCGCGGGATGCATCTCGCAGGCCTCGCCGTCTCTCTCCTGCTCGTGATCGTGTTCCACGAGACCTCGCTCAGCCTGCGCCTGCTGGAAACCTGGTTCGGCGCCATGACCGTCATCGAGCTGGGCCGTGGCCTGCTCGGCCGCCGCTTCCGCCACCAAAGCATCCCGCCCGGCGAAGTGCGGCTGTGGCGCCGCCGCTTCCTCATCGGTACCTGCGTCTCTGCCTTGGGCTGGGGCACGGCCGGCGTGCTGCTGTTCCCGCCCGGCGACGTGGCGCACCAGCTGTTCCTCACCATGGTGGTGCTCGGCGCTTGCGCCGTGACATTGCCGGCGCTGGCCCCGGACTTCTTCTGTTACCTGGCGTTCCTGGGGCTCTCGGGCCTGCCCATGGCGTTGCGCCTCGTCGCCGAGGTGGCGGGCATCCCGCTCACCGCCGGCATCATGGCTTGCGTGGGCGTGGTGCTGCTGGCACGCATGGCCTACGGCATGCACCGGCGCCTGGTGGAACAGCTCAACATCCGCTTCGCCGTAGCCGACATCGCCGAGGAGCTGCGCACCGAGATGACGGTGCGGCGGCGCGCCGAGGAGCAGCTCACCCAGCTCGCCAACTTCGACCCGCTCACCGGCCTGCCCAACCGCACCCAGTGCGAACACAAGCTCGGCCGCGCCATCGCCCGCGCTCGCAGCGGCCAGGCACAGCTCGCGGTGCTGTTCCTGGACCTCGACCAGTTCAAGACCATCAACGACTCCCTCGGGCACCAGATCGGCGACGAGGTCCTGAAACGGGTGGCGCAACGCCTGCAGCGTTCGGTGACAGAGCGCGACACCGTGGCGCGCCTCTCGGGCGACGAATTCATCATGCTGGTGGAGGATGCCGAGGACCGGGAGGAACTCGACACCCTGGCGGAACGCATACTCCGTGTCATCGCCAAGCCCATGCTGCTGGACGAGACCGAGCTCAGGGTCACCGCCAGCATCGGCATCACGCTGCTCGCCGAAGACAGTCCCGATGTGAAGAGTCTGCTGGCCAACGCCGACACCGCCCTCTACCGCGCCAAGAAGCGTGGGCGCAACCGCGCCCAGTTCTTCACCCCCGACATGCATGAAGCCGCCATGCAGCGCCTGAGACGCGAGGTGGAACTGCGCAAGGCCCTGCGCCGCGACGAGCTCAGGCTGCATTACCAGCCGCTGTTCGACATCAGGAGCGGGAGCCTCATGGGCGTCGAGGCCCTGGTGCGCTGGCAAAGCCACGAGTTCGGCCTGGTACCACCTGCGGACTTCATCCCACTCGCCGAGGAGACCGGCCTCATCATCCCCATCGGCGAGTGGGTGCTGCGCGAGGCCTGCACCCAGGCGGCCCGCTGGCGTGCCGAGTACGGCGAGCACTTCCACATGGCGGTCAACCTCTCGGCCCGGCAGTTCACGGCGCCGGACCTGGCCGGCACCGTAGGCCGCATCCTGGGCGAGACCGGTCTCACGCCCTCTGCACTGCTGCTGGAGATCACCGAGAGCGTCACCCTCGGCAACGAGGAGAGCAACATGGCGGAGCTGCGCAAGCTGCGCGGCTTGGGGATACGTCTGGCACTGGACGACTTCGGCACCGGTAACTCCTCGCTCGGCTATCTGAAACGCTTCCCCATCGAGGTGTTGAAGCTCGACCAGAGTTTCGTGCGCGACGTGGCCCATAACCCGCAGGACGCCGCGGTCGCGCGCGCCACCATCCGCCTCGCCGACACCCTGGGCCTGCAGGTGGTGGCGGAAGGCGTCGAGAACGAAGCCCAGCTCAAGTGGCTGCAGGCCGAGAGCTGTGACCTCATCCAGGGGTATCTCTTGAGCCAGCCTCTCGAGGTGACGGCCTGCGAGCAACTCCTGCAGCGCCACCGCCCCGCCGTCACCTACCCGAACCCTTCCTCCCTGAACTGACGCACCCGGCTCCGTCCGGGGATTCTGTTACCATCAGGCCATGACCGGAAAACGGCCCTGACGTGCATCAGCTGCATGCCTTCCTGATCGACTACGGCTATGTGGCACTCTTCTGCGTCGTGCTGGTGGAGAACGCCGGCATCCCTGCTCCGGGCCAGACGCTGCTGATCACCGCCGCCGTGCTCGCCTCCCAGGGCAAACTCAACCTCGCGGCGGTGCTGTCGGTGTCGGCCCTCGCCGCGTTCATCGGCGCATGCATCGGTTACTGGATAGGCGTGAAAGGCGGACGCCGCCTGATCCAGCGCTTCGGCCGCTACCTGCGCATCGGCGAGCCGGAGCTCGCGCGCCTGGAGACGAGGTTCGCCCGTTATGGCATCGGGTTCGTGCTATTCGCGCGTTTCTTCGAGGTGCTGCGCCAGCTGAACGGAGTGGTGGCCGGCATCACGAGCATGCCGCTGCGGTACTTCCTGCCGGCGAATGCTCTGGGCGCCGCGCTCTGGACCCTGGCCTGGGGCTACGGCAGCTGGCGCCTGGGACGCCATATCCACGGTTACGAGGATTTCAGCGAAGCGGCGGGCAGCATCTTCGTGATCCTGCTCATCGCGGCATTGCTCGTGCTGCTGGCATTGTTCGTGCGCAGTCGCGTGCGCGGACGCCGTTGAGCCGGCGCGTCGAGACTCCGACGGAAGTTCTGGACTATAATCACGCTAACGTCCACTTCGGGGAAAACACCATGAAGAAACTCATCTGCCTGGCGGCCGTCCTGGCCCTTGCCGCCTGCGGCAAGACTCCCGACAAGGTGGTGGCCGTCCAGGGTGCCAGCACCCAGGGCGCCCAAGACATCGTCAAGGATGCCACCGCGCAGCTCAACATCGCCTGCACGGGCCTCAACCAGTATTCCTACGACCTCGTGAAGAAGACCTGGAGTGCGTCCGTCTCCAACAACGCCGGCAATCCTTATAACTACCACACCGAAAACTGGGGCTGGGACAAGTGGATCGAGATCACCGTTCAGGTCTCCCCCAAGGCCAAGGACCTGCCGCCCGAGTGGGCCGCACCGGGCAAGATCCTCACCTATGACCTGGGCGGCGGCAAGAACCCCGGTATCGCCACCCGCGACAAGCTCTCCCAGTTGATGTGCGGCAGCATGGCGGTGAGCAACGATCCGAACAACCCGGATTCGCGCCTAGACTGGCCCGCCTTGAGCAGCGTGGACAAGCTGCCCTGATGACGGCGACACACGCCTGAACCCGAGGAAGCCGGATGCACGTCATCCGGCTTCTTCATTCATGGGTGCCATTACTTCGTGCCGGGGTTATGCTGATGGCCTGAGCCTAGGGAACCTGACATGACCATGAGCGACGCACCGACACCCCTCAAGCCCTCCCGCCGCCTGCTCTCCTCGGGCATGCCCGGCGCCGACTACGGCGTGTTCCTGATGGCGGTGCCGGTGATCGGGGGCATCGCCATCCTCATCACCGCCTTCGCGAGCTACTCTCTCACGGCCTTCGTCTGGCTGCTGGTGCTCACCGCCTTCGTCACTGCGCTCATGGCCGCCATGGAGATCTTCCAGGCTCCCGCCGCCTGGGCGGACGGCAGCCCCCTGCAGCGGATGCTGCGCTGGGCCGCCGCGCTGTTCTTCGTCTGGCCGGTGGGCTATCCCCTCTACATGCGCTCGCGCCACAGTCTGAAGCTCGACGACTGGCTCAAGGCCGCGGTGGTGGCGGACGTGCTGTTCATCGTGGCGGCCGGGGCCGGCGGTTTCGTCACCGCCACGGGCTACGCCAAGCCGCCGCCCAGCGTGGCCCAGGAGGACAAGGAGCCGACACTATTGCAGGCCGATCGCCACTGGCTGCCGGACCCGGATGACATCGACATCGTGAAGACGGGGCACTTGGATAACTGCCCACAGAAGACCTTAGATCAGGAAGTGCGGGGTTACTTCGAGACGCCGCGCTGGGAGGCGGGTGCCACGGCCGATGGCCGGGACTTCGTGAACGCCAGCGGCATCCTCACCTACCAGGACAAGCCCGCGGTGGCGGTGCTGCAGTTCCTGATGTACAAGGACAAGAGCGGTTTCCGGCCCTACCTCTTCACCATCAACGGCGTACCGCAACCACTCTACGTGACTGCGTTCACGCTAGCCCAAATGTGTGAATAGACCGCAGCCCAGACGGGCGGGTCTTCAGCTGGCTCTGGCTAAGAGGTTGCCCGCTTCTTTCATGCGGCGACGCACGGAATGCAGGTAGCTATCCCTCGCCACTTCCTTGTCGGTCATGGTGCTGGCGCGGTACGGACCCTTGTTGTAGCAGATCACGCTGCGTTCCCAGCTGTCCATCTGCTGCATGCAATAGGCGAGGTAGCGGGCTGCTAGGCGGATGTTGAAGGCGTCGTCATGCTGCAGGCGGCGCGCCGCCACCGGCTTGCCGTTCACCAGGAGCGCCGTGCGCTTCTGGATCTGGCCGCAACCGTAGGAAGCCTTGTCTAAGCCCCTCTTGTGATGGCACAGGCTGGATTCCTGGGTCAGCACCGCGGTCAGGGTGCGCTCGAAGTCGTAGCTCTGGGGCAGCGGGTCCGCATAGTAGCTCGTGCCCACTACCGAGGCGTAGAGCACCGCCCAGTTCTGCTGGCGGGTGAGGCCGTCACCGGCCCGGGCGGAGGCGGCAGACATCAATAAGCCGCCCATCAGGCAGGCCGCCAGTAGATTCTTGATCTTGTTGCGCGTCCGTTCCATCCCGATACCTTGCTAATAGGGCTTTAAAAGCCGTCCTATATACGCGAACCCCCTGGATTGAACTGCCTCTTGCTCGGGTCAGCTCAGCTCGCCAGGGGGCAGTATTTGCTGTGTAAACATTATACATAATGAAACCTAACGCAACAAACACCTCCAGATTAA
Source organism: Gammaproteobacteria bacterium (assembly GCA_035763245.1). Taxonomy (GTDB): domain Bacteria; phylum Pseudomonadota; class Gammaproteobacteria; order Natronospirales; family REEB76; genus DASUBN01. The sequence continues at coordinate 5,205 of DASUBN010000081.1, forward strand.
CTGGCTCGAGGTCACTGTCATGGAGGCTGCTTCGAACCTGCTCCCCAAAAAAAGCGGCCCCGTTTCCGGGGCCGCAATACTGCTTGTCTAAGGCAGTCTCGGATCAGAACTTCACACTCACTCGGCCATAGAAGAACTGGCCGGGGACCCGGTTGTAGAACGGGTAGTAAGTGTTGGCGAAGGCCGAGATGGCCGATGGCGGCTGCTTACCGAACAGGTTCTGGATACCG
>DASUBN010000082.1:0-2242 GCA_035763245.1 Gammaproteobacteria bacterium
AGCAGCAATGCAGTCGCCCAGGGCATGCCGAGGAAAAGATGCGCAGCCTCGCACACCACGACAGCGGTGATGAGCACGCCCACGGTGGCGATGGCGGTGACGCTGAGCCAGATCTTGCGCAGGATCTCGATGCGTACGCCCGTGCCGCCGTCGAACAGGATGTAGGACGCCCCGAAACTCAGCAGGAGCTGCCCCAGGGTGGAGTTGACCGGCACGTCCAGGAGCCCGGCCACATGCGGCCCCAGCAGCATGCCTGCGACGAGCAGCAGCACCAGGTCCGGCAAGTGGAGCTTGCGCGCCAGCCAACTGCACACCGCCCCCGCGCCCAGCAGCACCGCCACGAGCAGCAACAGGTGCTTGGCGCTCTGGACCGACTCGAGTTCCGGCATCGGGCTGGCTCCCGGCGAAAAAGGGACGAAGCCGCAGGATACAACGGCCATCCGGCCCGGACCATGACGCCTGGCGCTTCGGTTGAAGCCTTGGGCCCAAAGCCCGGATAATAGGCGTCTGACCCCGCCAGGCGCCCCATGACCCAAGCCCAGGAATTCCCCCTGCTGTCGCGCATCGAGTCCCCCAAGGACCTGCGCGCGCTACCCGAGTCGGACCTCAAGCAGGTGGCGGACGAGCTTCGGGCCTACCTCATCAAGACCGTGAGCGGCGTCGGCGGCCACTTCGCCGCGGGCTTGGGAGTGGTGGAACTCACCGTCGCGCTGCACTACGTCTTCGACACGCCCCATGACCGCCTCGTCTGGGACGTGGGCCACCAGGCTTATCCCCACAAGGTGCTCACCGGCCGGCGCGATAAGCTCGCCACCATCCGCAAGAAGGACGGCCTCGCCCCCTTCCCCAAGCGCGAAGAGAGCGAATACGACACCTTCGGCGTCGGCCACTCCAGCACCAGCATCAGCGCCGCCCTGGGCATGGCCCTCGCCGCCCAGCAGAAGGGCGAGCACGACCGCCACGTGGTGGCGCTCATCGGCGACGGCGCCATGACCGCCGGCATGGCCTTCGAGGCCCTGAACCACGCCGGCAGCTTGAACGCCAACCTGCTCGTGGTCTTGAACGACAACGACATGTCCATCTCCGGCAACGTCGGGGCGCTGTCCAACTATTTCGCCAAGGTGCTCTCCGGCCAGGTCTACGCGCACCTGCGCGAGGGCGGCAAGAAGGCCCTGTCCATCATGCCGCCCGTGAAGGAATGGGCGCGCCGCTCCGAGGAGCACGTCAAGGGCATGGTCATGCCCGGCACCCTGTTCGAAGAGCTCGGCTTCAACTACATCGGGCCCGTGGACGGCCACGACCTCCACACCCTGGTGAAGACCCTGCACAACATGCGCGCCCTCAAGGGCCCGCAGTTCCTGCACGTGGTCACCCGCAAGGGCAAGGGTTACGAGCCCGCCGAGAAAGACCCCATCAAGTGGCACGGCCCCGCCGCCTTCGACGCCGCCACCGGCGTCATCCAGGAGAAGGCCGCCGGCAGCCCCAACTACTCCGAGGTCTTCGGCCGCTGGCTCTGCGACATGGCCGCCAGGGAGCCCAAGCTCGTGGCCATCACCCCCGCCATGCGCGAGGGCTCCGGCATGGTCGAATACGCCGAGAAGTTCCCGGAGCGCTACTTCGATGTCGGCATCGCCGAGCAGCACGCCGTCACCTTGGCCGCCGGTTTCGCCTGCGAGGGCTTGAAGCCCGTGGTCGCCATCTACTCCACCTTCCTGCAGCGCGCCTACGACCAGCTGGTGCACGACGTGGCCCTGCAGAACCTGCCGGTGCTCTTCGCCATCGACCGCGCCGGCCTCGTGGGGCCGGACGGCCCCACCCACGCCGGCAGCTTCGACTTCGCCTACATGCGCTGCCTGCCGAACCTGGTGCTCATGGCCCCGGCGGACGAGAACGAATGCCGCCAGATGCTCTACACCGGCATGACGCTCCACCAGCCGAGCGCCGTGCGCTATCCCCGCGGCCGCGGCCCCGGCGTCAAGATCGAGACCGAGATGCGCGCCCTGCCCGTGGGCAAGGCGGAGCTGCGCCGCCGCGGCAAGGATCTCGCGCTGCTCGCCTTCGGCCCCATGGTGGAAGCCGCCAAGGCCGCCGCCGAGGCCCTCGACGCGACCCTCGTCAACATGCGCTTCGTGAAGCCCCTGGATGAGGAGCTGCTGCTGGAACTCGCCGGCTCCCACGGCCGCTTCGTCACCCTCGAAGACCACGCCGTGGACGGCGGTGCCGGCAGCGCCGTGAACGAGGC
>DASUBN010000083.1:0-3464 GCA_035763245.1 Gammaproteobacteria bacterium
GGGCGGTGCTGTTGTTGAGCTTGGCGCCGTCGTGTTCGGCGATGACGAGTATCTTATTTCCGCTCATGAGTCATGCCTCGAAAAATTAGAGATTTTGGCCGAGGACAAGGCGCAGCGCGCGCGAGGGGCGGAGTTAACAGACCAGTTAATGAGCACCCGAGCGCGTGCTGCAACGCAGTAATCGGGCAAAAGATCAATTTTTAGAGGCATGACTACAGGACTCCCCGGTCACGGAGTTCTTTGACGAGGGCTTGCACCGACTCCACCTTGTGGCCGCCGCTGCGGGGCTTGGGGGCGGCGTAGGAGAGGTATTCCAGGGCCGGGGCCGCCGCCAGGCCGAGTTCCGGGAGCTTGAGGATGGCGAGGGGCTTGGACTTGGCCTTCATGATGTCCGGCATCTTCACGAAGCGCGGGGTGTTGAGGCGCAGGTCCGCGGTCACCACCGCCGGCAGATCCACTTCGATGACTTCGAGGCCCGCGTCCACCTCGCGGGTGACCTTCAGGGTCTTGTCCTTGAGTTCCACGGCGGAGGCGAAGGTGGCCTGGGGCCGGTCCCACAGGGCCGCCAGCATCTGGCCGGTCTGGTTGCAGTCGTCGTCGATGGCCTGCTTGCCCAGGATCACGAGGTCGGCGTTCTCGCGCTTCGCGAGCTCATGGAACAGCCGCGCGGCCATCAGGGGCTGCACGGCTTCCGCGGTCTCCACCAGGATGGCCCGGTCCGCGCCCATGGCGAGCGCGGTGCGCAGCTGTTGCTGCACGTCGGCCGGGCCGATGCTCACGGCGATGACTTCCGCCGGCACGCCCTTCTCGCGGATGCGCAGGGCTTCCTCCAGGGCGATCTCGTCGAAGGGGTTGATGGAGAGCTTCACCCCCCCGGTCTCGACCCCGGAGCCGTCCTTCTTCACCTGCACCCGCACCGAGAAATCCACGACGCGCTTGATGCCCACCAAGATCTTCATTCTTCTAGCCTTTCTCTCAACATCGTCAATCAGTGAGACTGTGAAAACTAGGAATTTTGGCCGAGAACGCGACGCGGTGCTTCCCGAGGAGCGGAGTTACCGAAACAGGTAATGAGCACCGAGGGAAGCGCCGCAACAAAGTTATCGGCCAAAATAACAGTTTTCACAGGTTCTGGTAATTAGGACCTGAGCCGCCCTCGGGGACAGTCCAGGTGATGATCTCATAGGGGTCTTTGATGTCGCAGGCCTTGCAGTGCACGCAGTTGGCGGCGTTGATCTGCAGGCGCTTCTTGCCAGCTTCCTCCACCATCTCATAGACGTTGGCCGGGCAGAAGCGGGTGCAGGGGTTGCCGTATTCCTCGGCGCACTTGGTGGCACAGATATTCGTGTCCGCCACCTTGAGGTGGGCCGGCTGGTGCTCGTCGTGGCTGGTGGTGGCGAAATACACTGAGGCGAGGCGATCCCGGGGCGGCAGGGTCCGCGCCACGTAGTCGTCCGCGCGTTTGGCGGCTGTGGAGAGCTTCTTCAGGCTGGACCAGTCGGCGTGGTTCTTCAGGGTCCAGGGCAGGAGGCCGAAGGTGAGCGTCTCCATGAGAGCGTTGAAGAGGCCCCCCCAGAGTCCCCAGCGGAAGCCGGGGCGGATGTTGCGCACGGTATGGAGTTCCTTGGCGGAGGGCGAGGTGCGCCAGCGGGCGTCGAAACCGGCGCTGCTGCCGCTTTCCGCCAGATGCTCCGCCGCGAGCATGCCGGAGCGCAGGGCCATGTGCACGCCCTTGATCTTGGGCACGTTCAAGGTGCCGGCAGCGTCGCCGATGAGGAGCGCTCCGGGCATCTCGAGCTTGGGAAGAGACTGGATGCCACCCTCGATCAAGGTGCGGGCGCCGGAGGAGAGGATCTCGCCGCCTTCCAAGAGCGGCTTCACGCTGGGATGGTGCTTGAACTGCTGGAAGGCCTCGAAGGGCTGGAAGTCCGGGTCCTGGTAGTCCAGGCCCACCACGAAACCTATATAGATGCGGTCCTGGTCCAGGTGGTAGAGGAAGCTGCCGCCGTAGGTCTTGCTATCCAGCGGCCAGCCCACGGTGTGCTGCACGAGACCGGGCTGCACCCGGCCCGGCGGCAGGCGCCAGAGTTCCTTGAAGCCGAGGCCGTAGGTCTGGGGCGAGCAGTCCGCGTCCAGCTTGAAGGCCTCGATGAGCTGCTTGCTCACGCTGCCGCGGCAGCCTTCCGCGAGCACCGTGACGCCCGCGTGGATGTCCACGCCGGCGGCGAAGTTGGGACCCGGCGTGCCGTCCTTCTGGATGCCCATGTCGCCGCAGCGCACACCGATGACCTTCTCGTTCGCGAGCAGCGGCGCGGCGGCGGTGAAGCCGGGGAACACGTCCACTCCGAGGCCTTCAGCCTGCTTGCCGAGCCAGGCGCAGAGCTCACCCAGGGAGATGATGAAGTTGCCCCGGTTCTGCATCTGCGGCGGGGTCGGCAGTTGTCGACGGCCGGTCTTGGTGAGCAGCGCGAACTCATCCTCCGCCGCAGGCACGCAGATGGCGGGCGGCGTCTTGCGCCAGTCCGGTAGCAGGCTGTCCAGGGCCGCCGGCTCCATGACGCAGCCGGAGAGGATATGGGCCCCCACCTGGGAACCCTTTTCCAGCACGCAGACGGTCTTCTCGGGGGCGCGCTGCTTCAGGCGGATGGCGCAGGCGAGGCCGGCGGGACCGGCGCCGACTACCACCACGTCGTAACTCATCGCATCCCGCTGGGTTTCCATCTGGTCCTTCCGACGAAATTGATCTTTTGCCCGCTGGCGTTGTTCGGGCCAGGGAGGGCCTAATGCCGCGGAGGACAAGATGTCCGAGAGCGGCGAAAAATGTTTCCCACAGTGAGCAAGTACCCGCTTCGCTGTGCCGTCCTGCTCCGCTCGCGGCCCAGGTCATACATCCCTGTATTCCCGCACGTCACATGTGACGTGCCCGGTTGCTCGGCCATTTTTGCCTAGCCAGCGGTCAAAATCTCTAATTTTTCAGGGCGTTGGGGCCACAGCACGGTATGAGGGCCCTGAAGAATGGGTTGTTTTGATTATTTTACCGGAGCGGGCAGGGCCCCGCGACCCGCAAGGCCCCTAAGGGTCCTGGAACAGGGGGCCGCGGAGCTGGCGCAGGGTGAGGGCAAGATAGCTGCCGTCGTAGCCATCCTGGGCTTTCGCAAAGAGCCGTGGCAGCTGTCGCCAGGAAGCGGCTGGGTGCAGGTGGTGCTGGCGGTGCAAGTTGAAGTTCAGGATCAGGGCCGAGAGCGGCCGGGGCAAGGCCAGATTCAGGGCGTAACGGGGTGCATCGAGTGGCGTGCCGTAGTGGTAGGCGTTATCCATGATAGACAGCAGCAGGCCCCGGCCCAGCAGCAGGACCACGAGCAGCCAGGCATGGCGGCTGTAGAGCCAGAGCGAACTCCCGAGGCATAAGAGCACGCCGGAGGCGTCGAGGCGGATATGCCTGAGCGCTTTTGGATCCAGGACCG
>DASUBN010000084.1:0-2481 GCA_035763245.1 Gammaproteobacteria bacterium
CTCGCGCGCTGAGGAAAAAAGGGGGAAAAAGAGGACGCTACCCTTTATGACGTTTTAGAGGAAGGCTTTTTCGCGGTATCCGCGCGCTCACTGCTGGTCAGGCGCTCGATCATGCTGCGCAGGAAGACCTTGTGGAAGCGTAGCTGGCAGGGGATGGAGAGGCGGTCGAGGAGCGTGGCGCTCACCTTGAGCATGGTCACGGCGCCCTTGGCGACGATGGCGGAGGTGCTCTTGGCACCGCTGAAGGCCGCTTCGCCGAAGCAGTCGCCCTCGTCCAGCATGCCCACCACCTTGGTCTTGCGGCGGATCTCCGCCGCGCCGGCGACCACCACGAGCAGCGAATCGTCCATCTCGCCCTCGGAGATGATGTTGGCGCCCGCGTCGTAGCTCTGCCAGCGGCTCGCCTGCAAGACCTCGTAGATCTCGGGATAGGTGAAGTCCTTGAAGAAGGGCAGGCGCCGCAGCATGCTGAAGCGCTCCTGCTCGGCCATCTCCTCCGCCATCTGGTCGAGCTTGCGCACCGCCTGGGAGAGCGCGGTGGCGAACTCCATGCCGGACTGGTAGCGCTTGGTGGGGTCCTTGTCGATGGCCTTGGCGGTGATCTCTTCCAGCACCGGCGGCACGTCGGGCCGCAGGCGGTGCACCGGCGGCGGCGTGGCGTAGATGATCTGGTGCACCAGCTTGGAGAGGTTGTCGCCGTAGTAGGGGCGCTTGCCCGTGAGCAGCTCGTACATCACGACGCCCAGCGAATAGAGGTCCGTCTGCACCGCCGCCGGCGCGTGGCGCATCTGCTCCGGGGCCATGTAGCTCGGGGAGCCCACCAGGCCCTTCACCTGGCCCTCCTCGTTACCCGCCATCTGGGCCACGCCGAAGTCCACGATGCGCACGTCCCCTTCCACGGTGAAGAGGATGTTGCCGGGCTTGATGTCCCGGTGGATGAGGCCGTTGCGGTGGGCGTAGTCCAGCGCCTTGGCGCACTTGAACACCACCTCCACCACCTTGCGGACCGGGAGCAGGTTCTGGTCCTGGCAGAAGGTGGTGAGCGGCTTGGCGCCGCGCACGTACTCCATGACCACGTAGCAGTGGCCGCCTTCCTCGCCCGCGTCGTAGATGGGCAGGATGTTGGGGTGCACCATCTTGCCGACGAGATAGGCCTCGTTGAAGAACAGGCGCCGCCGCGTGCGGGCGTCCGACTCCGGCACGTTCTCGTCGATGGTGTAGAGCTTGAGGGCCACGTCCTTGCCCTGGAAGGAGTCGTGGCACAGGTACACGGTGCCGGTGGTGCCTTTCCCCAGCTCCCGCGTGACCACGAATTTTCCGAGCTTGGCGGGCGTTGCCATGCGCTTCCCCGGGCTTATGCCTATCAGTCTTACAGCCCTACCCGGTCAAGTCCAGATATGTAGCTGGGAACCGGTCACAATTTGAACACATGGCAAGCGATATTCAATAGAAGACAGGCAGGGATAGCCGCGGCCACGTCGTCCAGCATGATCCCGAGACCGCCCTTCACGTTCCGGTCCAGCCAGCGGATGGGCCAGGGCTTCCAGATGTCGAAGAGCCTGAAGAGCAGGAACCCGGCCGCGATCCAGAGCCAGCCGAAGGGCAGGCCCAGCAGCGTGACGAGATAGCCCACCACCTCGTCCCAGACCACGCCCTTGGGATCGTCTACCCCGATGGCCCGAGCGGAGTAGCCGCAGAGGTAGATCCCCGCCACCAGCGCCACCGCGAGGAACCCCCAGTACACCGGCTGCCCGAGATGCATCAGCAGCACATATATAGGTACGGCCACCAAGGTACCCATGGTCCCCGGCGCTTTGGGGGAGAGGCCCGCGCCGAAGCCATAGGCCAGGAAATGGATGGGATTCGTGAAGACCTGCCTCGCGCTGAGTTGTGCCATGATCGCCCCAGATCCGACTCGTCGCTTGCCGCAGATAGCCCGCAGGCTACCGCATGTGCGTGCTGACATAAAGCGTGTGCGAAACCCTATCTCGACGATTGTCTATATACTGTCGGCACAGGGATGAAAAAAGACCGCGCTCCGGCGCCGGCATCGCCGCGCCGGTCGTTACCGGGAATCACGCTTACCGGGGGCAAGAATGGAGGCGCAGGATGGCGAGCACGGAAAGTGATTTGCGCGCGCTCGATGCAGCGGTCACTCCGCCGGCGCGTGATGTGCGCCTGCTGAAGGCGGACTGGCTCGTCACGGCGGTATTCATCGCCGCGCTGCTGTTGCTTGCGGTCATCGCAGTCATCACCCTCAAGAGCCTCCGGTTCACCGCCGACCGCGCTCAATGGGTGGAGCACACCTATCGGGTGATGCTGCTCGCCCGCAGGCTGGAGACCGATGAGCTGGATATGGCCGCTGGCGATCGCGGTTATGCCTTCACTCGCAAACCCCAATTCGAGCAGGAGTTCCAGGAGAGCCGCGCCAAGCTGGCGCCGGACCTGGACCAGCTGGCCGCTATCACCGCCGACAACCCC
>DASUBN010000085.1:0-4956 GCA_035763245.1 Gammaproteobacteria bacterium
TTGCTCGTAGCTGAAAGGGTGGCCCGTGGTGAAGAGCCTCGCGTAGAGGGAATAGCAGGTGTCCAGGGGTTCGCGCAGGCAGTGCACGATGCGCGCCTTGGGATAGAGGCGCCGGATCAGGCCCACGAACACCATGTTGCCCGGGAGCTTGTTGGTGATGCGCGCGGCGCCGGGGGCGAGTTCGTCGAGATGGCGGCTATAGCGACCGGCGACGCGGCCGAGCGCGGCCGCATCGAGCGTGGCGAGCTGCTGGGGCAGCGCGTAGTCGCCCGGGTCCGGCGGCAGTTCTTCCCTCAGGGCATTGCGCAGGGCGTGTGTCTCCCCGGCGCCGTATACCGCCGGATGGCTCGCCAGGACCTGTTCCACCAGGCTCGTGCCGGAGCGCGGCATGCCGACGATGAATACCGGCCGTTCGTCCCCGCTCCCGGCCGTCGCCAGGGCCGGGAAGCCGTCGATGAAATCCCTGAAGAACCCGGCCTGGCGCGCTTCGTCGTAGTGGATACCGGCCCGCTTGAGGCGGTTGCCCGCCGTGAGGTGGGCGAAGGCCTTGCCGGTCTCCCCTTCGGCGTCCCAGGCGCGGGCCAGGGCGAAATGCAGCGGGATGGCCTCCTCGGGTGGGAGCGTCTCGACGCGCTCCGCGAGCGCCATGAGCGGAGGCCACAGGGGATCGCCGGGCTTGAGCCTGACCACGTCCATGAGGTTGTGGAAGGCGCTGGGATAGCTGGGCTTCAGGGCGAGCGCCCGGCGATAGTGCCGCTCGGCACCTTCAAGGTCGCCTTGCATGGCGAGCACGTTGCCCGTGCCGTTCTCCGCCAGGGGCGAATCGGGTGCGAGCTCGAGGGCCCGGGCCTGGCAGCGGGCCGCTGCTTCGAACTCGCCCGCCTCGCGCAGGGCCACGCTCAAGGTCTGCAGGCGCTCCGGATCGTGATTGGCTAGTTCGGCGGCCTTCCGGAACGCGGCGCGGGAGGCTTGCAGCCGCGCCAGTTGCTGCAACGAACGGGCGGAAGAGACCCAGGCGGTGTAGTGGGCGGGATCGAGCCTGAGCACCTGCTCGAAAGCGGCCAGCGCGCGGGGATGGTCGCCCTCGTCCGCATACAAAAGCCCGAGGTTGAGGTAGCCCTCAAGATAGTCGGGCCTGAGATTGAGGGCTTCCCGGTAGAGCCGCTCAGCCTCCTTCGGGCGGCCGAGCTGCTTCAACACCCCGGCGAGGTTGGCGCGATAGAGGTGGTTGGCGGGCTGGAGCGCGAGCGCCCGGTCGAGCAGCGGCAAGGCCGCCTCGCTCCGGCCGCGTTGATGCAACAGGAGCCCCAGGAAATGGGTGGCGTCGGGCTGCTCCGGCCGCGCCGCCAGCACCGCCCGGTAGTCCCGCTCCGCGGCGTCCCACTCGGCCCGCTGGTGGGCGGCCGCGGCCTGCTGCAGCAGCGCGTCGAGTTCGGTCTCAGAGAGCCTGGTCAAGAACCTGTTCCCATGGGGTTTTATGCATCTGTCGCCTATGCCCTACAAAGCGCCGTCGATTCCGAAAACGGCTAAAAATTAATAATATCCTTAAATATCAAATATTTATTTAAACACCCGTCTTGGAGGCGGATTGAAATAATTTCTGCATTCGCGCTTTTGCAACATTCTGTTTCAACTACTATTAACGCAGGTCTGGGATCAATCCGAGGACGCTAGGAAGGTTATCCCCATTTTCGCTCAAGCGGCCATGGCCCGTTGCCCTTCGAGGTACGGCCCTGTCCCGCCCATCAACACCGTGCCCCTGAGGAGAAACAGAATGTCGAAGCAGAATCTCATCAGTAACGCAGTCCGTATCGCGCTCATGTGCGGCGTGGCCTCAGGCCTCGCCGGCCGCGCGGCCCTCGCCGCGGATGCCGCCCAGAGCACCGCGACGGATCAGAATTCCACCGCCCAACTCGGCAAGATCGAGGTCACGGGCACCAAGATCAAACGCACCGAGACCGAGACCGCGCAGCCGATCACCATGATCACGGCGCAGGAGATCAAGTCCTCGGGCCTCACCACCATCGGCCAGGTGATCCAGAAGCTCACCTCCACGGGCGCTTCCTTGAGCACCCTCGACAACTTCGGCGGCAACTTCCAGTTCACCGGCGGCGGCCAGAGCACCGTGGACCTGCGCAACCTGGGTTCCGTGCGCGTGCTGGTGCTGGTCAACGGCCGGCGCTGGGTCTCGGGCCTCGACGACACCGTGGACCTCAACACCATCCCGGCCTCGGTCATCGACCACGTGGAAGTGCTGCAGGACGGCGCCTCGGCGATCTACGGCTCCGACGCCATCGCCGGCGTGGTGAACATCATCACCGTGAAGAACTACAATGGCAGCGAAGCCAACGCCTACATGGGCATCTACAACGGTGACAGCCATTGGGACGGCAAGACCCAGTCCTACGACTTCACCACCGGCTCCAGCAACGACAAGAGCGGCATGCTGTTCAACGCCTCCTACACCAACCAGGACGGCATCTTCTCCAAGGACCGCAACATCTCCAAGGAGCCGGTGATCGGCGAAGGCAATGCCGGTGGCAGCTCCGGCCTCCCCAACGGCCGCTTCTTCGTCGTGGCGCCCGCCACTGGCCCCAACTCGGGAGTTTGCCCCGCCGGCACCGCCTGCGATCTGACCTACGATCCGACCGTCCCGAGCCAGTATCGCGACTTCGTGAGCAAGGGTCCGACCAGCGACCGCTTCAACTACGCTCCCTATAACTACGTGCTGACGCCGGAAGAGCGCTACGCCGCCTTCTTCCAGGGCTACTCGGACCTCTCGGACAACATCACGTTCAAGGCGGACATGATGTACACCCACCGCGACTCCCATCAGCAGGCGGCGCCGGAACCGTTGTTCTTCTCCTCCAGCAGCATCACCATCGACATCCCGGCGAACCAGAAGTACAACCCCTTCGGCTTCGACCTGAACGCCGGGAACCCGAGCAAACCCGTCACCCTGGGTCTCGCCGGCCTGCGCATGGTGGCCAACGGCGTGCGCACCTACCATGAGAAGGAAGACGTCTTCCACATCGACATGGGTCTGAACGGCTTCTTCAACGCCGGCAGCAGCGAGTGGGACTGGGACTTCAACTACGGTTACTCCAATGACGACGAGATCGACGTCAACGGCGGCCACTTCGACGTGAGCCATCTGCGTCTTGCCCTGGGCGATCCCACGATCTGCGCCGCCGTGGCGGGCTGCGTGCCGCTCGACATCTTCCACGGTCCCGGCGGCATGACCCCGGCGATGTTGAACTACGCCGCCTACACGGCCCAGAACCAGTTCACCAACACCCAGCGCGTCTACAACGCCGATATCAGCAACGGCGACCTGGCGGAGCTGCCCGGCGGCCCCATGGGTCTCGCCGTGGGTGCCGAGGTGCTGGAGCACGACGGCTCCTTCCTGCCTGACTCCGTTGCCCAGAACGGCTACGACAGCTTCAACCCGGGCCGTCCGGTGCTGCCGACCCAGGGCCGCGAGACCTCGAAGGCCGTCTACGCCGAGACCGACCTGCCGCTCATGGGCGGCGTGCCCGGCGTGAAGCTGCTCGACCTCGACCTGGCGGGCCGCAACACCCACTACAACACCTTCGGCAGCAGCAACACCTACCGCTGGGGCCTGAAGTGGCAACCCAACAATGACTGGCTGGTGCGCGCCAGCTGGTCCCAGGGCTTCCGTGCCCCCACCATCCAAGACCTGTTCTCCGCAGGCTCCAACCTCTCGGCGAACATCACCGACCCCTGCACCAACACGGACCCGGTCACCGGCAATGCGCTCACGCCCGCGGCGACCTGCGCCCTGAAGGGAGTGCCGGCCTACGCGCAGCCGAACGCGCAGATCAACACCCTGGAGATCGGCAACCCGCACCTGAAGCCGGAGACCTCCATCTCCCGCACCATCGGCTTCGTGTACAGCCCCGACTGGGCTCCGGGCTTCAACCTGAACGCGGACTACTACAAGATCGAGGTGGACAACACCATCCAGCCCGCCAGCGGCCAGGTGATCCTCAACGGCTGCTACACGGCGACGCTCGCCACCTCCAATGCCGCGGACTGCGCCCTGATCACGCGCACGGCCTTCGGCGACGTGCAGACCATCGACGACCTGGTCCAGAACGTGGGCACCACCACCACCTCGGGCATCGACGTGAGCGCGAGCTACGTGTTCCCGAGCACGGCCTCCGGCGATTACAAGATCTCCCTGGATGAGACCCACATCAAGAGCTACCAGCAGGTGTTCCCGAACGCCACGGGACCGGCTACGGTCACGGAGCTCGCCGGTGTGGAGCGCGGCGGCTCGGTGTTCCCCTTCGGCGTGCCGCACGACAAGGCCAAGGTGGCCCTGGACTGGAGCGCGGGCAATTGGTCTGCCCAGTACGCGCTGCGCTACGTCAGCCACCTGGAGGAGGTGCCGACCGGCGCCCATATCGGTGCCACCACGTACCATGACGTGCAGGGCAGCTACAAGTTGGATTCGCTCAACACCACCTTCACCCTGGGCGTCCGCAACCTGTGGGGCAAGGTGCCGCCGTCCTCCACCGTCCAGGAACTCAACAACTTCGATCCGACGTTGTATGACATTCCGGGCCGTTTCGTGTACGGCCGCATCAGCGTGAACTTCTAAGCCTTAACAACAAAGAACGTGGGGTAGCTCGCCCCACAACCCGCGAGGGTTGTGGGGCTCTTTTTTGGAAGAAGGATCAAGGATAAGAAAAAGCCCGGATGAAAGGATCGAGGCTATCCAGCACCGGCGCGAGCTCACTTGCATAGCGCCGCCAGCGCTCCCGCGCGTCCTTGTAGATAGGCTGCGCCACCTGGTGGTAGCTCGGGGTGTTGATGCGCCGCCCCCTGGCGGTGGCCTGGAAATCCAGCACAGCCCCATCCCAGCCCAGTCCCAGGAACGCGAGCAGCGCCCGCGCCCTGCCCTCGATGTCCTCCAGCAGGTCCTCGTAA
>DASUBN010000086.1:0-4920 GCA_035763245.1 Gammaproteobacteria bacterium
AAGCACAACTCCCCCAAGTGGTTCGAGGGCGCCCGCATGGGCTTCGGCCTGGAGCCCAACAACGCCTGGCGTGCCTTCGAAGCGGCGCGGCGCGGCATCACCAATCCGAAGAGCAACGAGATCTATACCGTGGATATGGTCGCCCTGCGGGCGCTCGAGTTCTATCGTAAGCAGAAGCCCAAGGACCCGCGACTCTCGTTCTACCACTATGACCCGGTGGTCACCCTGGCGGAGACCCTGGACAGCCTGTTCCTCGCGACGCGTATGGTGCGCGAGCTGATATTCGAGGAGGTGCGGCGCCAGCTCTACACGGCGTTGCCTTCGCGCATGAGTTGCGTCTGGCTGGTCCCGGAGGATCCGCGCGCGGTGCGCTTCTGGCTGGACAACATGCGCGGTGACTACAAGCGGGTGTTCCGGGTCAACGCCACGGGCGAGCTGCACCGCGCCACCCAGCAGATCGTGATGGGCGACACCATCTCCATGGGCGAATGGCGCAAGCGCGCGGTCGAGTACTGGAACGGCGCCAAGGCCGAGTCCCATGACGACGAGCTCATCCTGAGCGGCGACATCGAAGTGCTGGAGGAAGTGCCGACGACGGATTTCTGATCCGGCTTCAGTCCCGGCTGCGGAACATGCGCGGCAGGATGGCTGCGAAATGGACCAGGCCGGCGAGGCGTGCACCGATCCCCGTGCCGTAGAACGCCGTCATCCCGCCCTTGAGCCCCTGGTAGAGGCGCTCGCTGTAGGGATGCCAGAAGACGTTGCGCCGAGCCAGGCTGAGCCAGTCCTCCACCACTACCTGCGGGGTAGTGGCTTCCTCGAAGGCGAAGCCGCCGTGGCCGCGGCCGATTCCGGAATTGCGGAAGCCGCCCCAGGGCGTCTCAGTGAGGCCGTGGGAGAGCAGGTGGTCGTTGACCATGACTGCTCCGGCGGAGAGGCGCCGCGCGAGTGTTTCGCCCTTGGCGAGGTCGCGGGTCCAGACGGAGCCCGCGAGCCCGTAGATGGAATCGTTTGCCAGCCGCAAGGCTTCCTCATCGTCCTTCACCGGCATCACGCCCAGCACCGGGCCGAAAGTCTCCTCGCGCATCACCTTCATGCCGTGGTCCACGCCCGTAAGCACCGTCGGTGGTATGAAGTGGCTGCCGGCGCCGGTGGGCAGCGGCGCCTCGGCGTACACGACGGCGCCCCGGGACTTCGCTTCCTCCAGGTGCTGGCGCACCGTCTCCACCTGCCGGTCGGTGCAGAGCGCGCCCATATCCTGGTCCACGCCCACCCGCAGGGCCTCCACCTTCTGCTTGAGCAGGGCCATGAAGGCCGCATAAGCATCCTGGTGCACGTAGACCCTTTCCACGCCGGCGCAGGACTGGCCTGCGTTGGAGAGTCCGGCCCACACGGCACCGGCGGCGGCGCGCTCGAGATCCGCGTCGGCGCAGACGATCATAGCGTCCTTGCCGCCGAGCTCAAGGGACAGGGGCTTAAGGTTGCGCGCGGCCTTCTCCATGAGCAGTTTGCCGACGCGCACGGAGCCCGTGAAGAACAGCTTGTCCACGCCGTCCGCATCCAGGAAGAGGTCGCCGCAGAGTGGGCCGTCCACGTTGAGATGCTGGAAAACGCCTTCCGGGAACCCGGCTTGACTGAAGTGTTCCGCGAGCTTGACGCCCACCGGCAGGGTCTCAGGAGCGGTCTTGAACACCACCGCGTTGCCGGCGAGCAGTGCCGGCACGATTTCGTGCATGGGTATCCCCAAGGGGTAGTTCCAGGGCGAGATGATCCCCACCACGCCCCAGGGCAGGCGGTGCACGGTGCTGTGCTTGTTGAAGAAGAGGATGGAACCCATGCTGAGGCGGCGCGGCTTGAGGTGTGCCGCGGCATGGCGTTCGTACCAACGGCTGCCGGTGAGACTGGGCATAATTTCCGTGGCCAGCGCCTCGATGCGGGTCTTGCCCACGCAGGCACTGATGGCCGCCGCCATGTCGTCGGTGTGATCGAGCAGGACGCGCCGCAGCGCGGCCACGCGCCGGCGCCGTTCGCTCAAGGAGCGTGCGGCCCATCCCGGTTGTACCGCCCGTGCCCGGGCGATGGCGGCACGCACTTCTTCCGCAGTCAGCTCGCGCGTGCGGGCGATGACATCGCCCGTGGCGGGATTGCGGGTGACCGTGATGCCGGGCTGGCTGTTGGGTTGGGCGCTCATGCGCCTTTTATCTTAAATCACGAATTGCGTCGTTTGGGCGAGCACGTCGAAGGCCACGATGGCCCGCTGTTCCGGCCCCCTGAAGGGGTAGACGTAATGGATGTAGTAAGGGGGGAAGAGGATGAGGTCGCCGGTCTTGGGGTGCAGGCGCCGGGTGAGGCTGATGCCGTGGTGGTGGGCCACGGGATGCGGGTTCAGGGACTCGATGCAGCCCTGGGGATCCGGCTTGTCCGGCATTTCCACGTAGTAAACACCGCTGATGAGGTTGCCGGTGGTGGGGTGCATGTGGGGCGCCTGCCAGTCACCCTCCGCCAGGATGTTGGCCCAGGAGATGACGCGGGTCTGGATGGCCTTGCCCTGTTCCTGGTACACCTCGTCCATGTACCGCTTGATGCCGGGCAGGATCACCTGGTCGCGCAGGGTCTGTACGGCCTGTTCCGGGCGGTTCAGGAACATCATCTTCTTGGAGGTCTGGTAGCCACCGTAGGTGGTGATATGGCCCGATAGGGCTTCGTTCTGCTTGGGATCGCCGATGTACTGATCGCGCAGGCCGGTGATCAGTTTGAACAGGTCCCGGTTGACGTCCGCAAGGCCCGTGTGGTGGCTCAGCATCACCGTGAGGGGGAAGTGCTGTTCGAAGCTCGTGTCGGCGGTGATGCTCATGGCAAGCCCGGCGGCGGCTCAGGCTTTCTTGCCGGCGAGATACAGCCAGGTCTCCACCACCGTGTCCGGATTGAGCGACACGCTCTCGATGCCCTGGTCCAGCAACCATTTGGCCAAGTCCGGGTGGTCCGAGGGGCCCTGGCCGCAGATGCCGATGTACTTGCCGCGTTTGCGGCATGCCTGGATGGCCATGCTGAGCAGTGCCTTGACGGCATCGTTCCGTTCGTCGAAGAGATGGGCGATCACACCCGAGTCCCGGTCCAGGCCCAGGGTGAGCTGGGTGAGGTCGTTGGAGCCAATGGAGAAGCCGTCGAAATGGTCCAGGAAGCGGTCGGCGAGCAGCGCGTTGGATGGCAGCTCGCACATCATGATGACCTTGAGGTCCAGCTCGCCGCGCTTCAGGCCGTTAGCCGCCAGAAGTTCGGTCACCTTCTGGGCTTCCTCCAGGGTGCGCACGAAGGGGATCATGACCTGCACGTTCGTGAGCCCCATGTCCTCGCGCACGCGTTTCAGAGCCCGGCATTCGAGCTCGAAGCAATCGCGGAAGCTCGGATCTATGTAACGCGAGGCGCCGCGGAAGCCGAGCATCGGGTTCTCCTCGTGGGGCTCGTACTGCCGACCGCCCACCAGGTTCGCGTATTCGTTGGACTTGAAGTCCGAGGTGCGCACGATCACGGGCTCAGGTGCGAACGCGGCGGCGATGGTGGCGATGCCCTCCGCCAGGCGCTCCACGTAGAAGCTCACCGGATCCTTATAGCCGGCGATGCGCGACTCGATCTCGCGCTTCACGTCCGCCGGCTGCTGGGCGAAGTTGAGGAGCGCCTTGGGATGCACGCCGATCATGCGGTTGATGATGAACTCCAAGCGCGCCAAGCCCACGCCCTTGTGGGGCAGGCCGGCGAAATCGAAGGCGCGCTCCGGCGTGCCCACGTTCATCATCACCTTGAGGGGCGCCGGGGGCATCTTGGATAGGCTGATCTCGTGGCGCACGAAGTCGAGCTTGCCCTGGTAGATGAAGCCTGTATCGCCCTCCGCGCAGGAGACCGTGACCGGCTGGCCGTCCTTGATCTTGCGGGTGGCGTCGCCGCAGCCAACCACCGCCGGGATGCCGAGCTCCCGCGCGATGATCGCGGCGTGGCAGGTGCGCCCCCCGCGGTTGGTGACAATGGCGGAGGCGCGCTTCATCACCGGCTCCCAGTCCGGGTCGGTCATGTCCGTGACCAGCACGTCGCCCGGCTGGATGCGGCTCATCTCGTGCAGGTCCGAGACCACCTTGGCGGTGCCGGCGCCGATCTTCTGGCCGATGCTGCGGCCTTCGGCCAGCACCGGACCACGGGCCTTGAGTTCGTAGCGCTCTAGGTTCTGGCTGCGGCGGCTCTTCACCGTCTCGGGGCGCGCCTGTAGGATGTAGACCTTCCCGTCGTGACCGTCCTTGGCCCACTCGATGTCCATGGGTCGGCCGTAGTGCTGCTCGATGACGAGCGCCTGCTTGGCGAGCTCGATCACGTCCGCATCGCTGATGCTGAAGCGGGCGCGGGCCTCGGCGTGCACGTCGATGGTCTTGACGGAGCGTCCGCCGGTCTCGCCGTAGACCATCATGATCGCCTTGCTGCCCAGGGTGCGGCGCACGATGGGCAGCTTGCCGGCCTTGAGAGCCGGCTTGTAGACGTAGAACTCGTCCGGGTTCACCGCGCCCTGCACCACGGTCTCGCCCAAGCCATAGGAGGCGGTGATGAACACCGCGTCCGAGAACCCGGTCTCGGTGTCGAGGGTGAACATCACGCCGCTGGCGCCGAGGTCGCTGCGTGCCATGCGCTGGATGCCGGCGGAGAGCGCCACCTCGGAGTGGTCGAAGCCGTGGTGCACCCGGTAGGAGATGGCCCGGTCGTTGAAGAGCGAGGCGAACACGAGCTTGACCGCCTTCACCACCTCCTCGATGCCGCGCACGTTGAGGAAGGTCTCCTGCTGACCGGCGAAGGAGGCGTCGGGCAGGTCCTCGGCGGTGGCGGAGGAGCGCACCGCCACCGCGACCTCGCTGCCGCCGTTCTCGGCGCACAGCCTGGCGT
>DASUBN010000087.1:0-2057 GCA_035763245.1 Gammaproteobacteria bacterium
GGGCGAGGATCCGTTCCAGCGCAGCCTGCTCAAGGCGTACCGCGCCTACGAGGAAGCCTGCGAGCGTGGGGGCCTCGTGGACTTCGCGGAGCTCCTGCTGCGCGCTCACGAGCTTTGGCTCAAGAACCCTGCGCTGCTGGAACATTACCGGCGCCGCTTCCGCCACATACTGGTGGACGAGTTCCAGGACACGAACGCCATCCAATACGCCTCGGTGCGCATGCTGGCCGGCGAGACCGGCGTGCCCTTCGTGGTGGGCGACGACGACCAGTCCATTTATGCCTGGCGTGGCGCCAAGATCGAGAACATCCTGCGCTTCGAGAAGGATTTCCCGGGCACCCGGGTCATCCGCCTGGAGCAGAATTACCGCTCCACCGGCAATATCCTGAAGGCCGCCAACGCGCTCATCGCCCACAACAGCTCGCGCCTCGGCAAGAACCTCTGGACCGACGGCAGCGACGGTGAGCCCATCCACGTCTACGCCGCCTACAACGAGCAGGACGAGGCCCAGTTCATCCTGGAGCGCATCAAGCACTGGCAGGAGACGGGCGGTGCGCGCAAGGAAGTCGCAGTGCTGTACCGCTCCAATGCCCAGTCGCGGGTGTTCGAGGAGCGACTGATGCTGGAGGGCATCCCCTACCGGGTGTATGGCGGCCAGCGCTTCTTCGAGCGCCAGGAGATCAAGGATGCCCTGGCGTACCTGCGGCTCATCGACAACCGCCATGATGACAGCTCTTTCGAGCGGGTCATCAACGTGCCGGCCCGGGGCATCGGCGCCAAGAGCGTGGAGCTGCTGCGGGAGCGGGCCAAGCGGGATTCCACGTCCCTATGGCAGGCCCTGCAGGCGCTCTTGGAGGACAAGGGACAGCCGGCGCGGATCACCGGCGCGCTCGAGAAGTTCGCCAAGCTGATCCACGACATGGATATCGGCGTGCGCGGCCTGCAACTCTACGAGCAGGTGGACCATGCGGTGCAGCTCTCGGGCCTCGTGGATTTCTACAAGGCGGAGAAGGGTGAGCGCGGCGAGGCCCGGGTGGAGAACCTGGAGGAGCTGGTGAGCGCCGCCCGCAGTTTCGTGCCCGAGGAGGCGGAGGGTATGACCGTGCTCTCTTCCTTTCTGGCCCATGCGGCGCTGGAAGCGGGCGAGGGCCAGGCCGAAGCCTGGGAGGACTGCGTGCAGCTCATGACACTGCATTCCGCCAAGGGCCTGGAGTTTCCGCTGGTGTTCATCTGTGGCATGGAGGACGGGCTCTTCCCCCACGAACGCTCCGCTGACGACCTCGAGGGTCTGGAGGAGGAGCGGCGCCTCTGCTACGTGGGCATGACCCGGGCCATGAAGGAGCTGTTCCTGAGCTACGCTGAACAGCGCCGCCTGCATGGCGTCGACAACTACGGCGTGCCCTCGCGCTTCCTGAAGGAGCTGCCGGCGGGGCTCGTGGAGGAGATCCGCCCGCGGGTGCAGGTGAGCCGGCCATACGTCACCGCGACGGCGCACATCGCGCGCGAGGCTCCGGCGGGCTTCAGCCTCGGGCAGCGGGTCAGTCACCCCACCTTCGGCGAGGGCGTGGTGCTGGACTACGAGGGCGACGGGCCCCACGCCCGGGTGCAGGTGAACTTCAAGTCCGCCGGCTCCAAGTGGCTGGTAGTGGCGTATGCCAACCTCGCGGCGCTGTGAATGTGCATCCGGGTGATACCATGACCGATAAGAGCAGACACGCACGGGAAGCCGAACGCATCGCGCGCTACGCGAAGGAGTTCGGCATGGGCTTCGAGCAACTCGCTTCCATCGGGCCTTCGGTGAGCGTGTTCGGTTCGGCGCGCATCAAGCGCGACGACCCCCGCTATGCGGTGACCGAACGGCTCGCGCGGCTCCTGTCGGACGCGGGTTTCGCGGTGGTGAGCGGCGGCGGACCCGGCATCATGGAGGCGGCCAACCGCGGCGCCTATGCCGGCCAGTCCACCAGCATCGGCCTCAACATCCAGCTGCCCCATGCGCAGCCTCGCAATCACTATCAGGATATCGCGCTGTCGTTCCGCCACTTCTTTACCCGCAAGGT
>DASUBN010000088.1:0-3046 GCA_035763245.1 Gammaproteobacteria bacterium
GGCGTCGCCCGGCCCGTCCGATCCCACCGCTTTGTAACAGTCCGCTTGCGACAGTTTGTCGCGTGCCTGTCATGCCAGGTTCATGGATGGACCTTATGGTGGGGACATACCTTAAAAGCACGCATGCCGTATGGGAGATCCCATGGACCCGACGCTCTCCGACGAACTGGATTATGTCCTTCGTTACCGGGCCATCCAGACCCTGTACCAGCCGCTGTTCGATTCCACCAGCGGCCAGGTCTATGGCTATGAGGCCCTGACCCGCGGGCCTTCCAACAGCACCCTGCATGCGCCCCTGCCGCTGATCCAGGCGGCCGCCCACGCCGGGCGCCTCTTCGAGCTGGACGTGGTATGCCGGGAGCTCGCCATCCGCCGTTTCCAGGAACTCGGCCTGCCGGGCCGGCTGTTCCTGAACGTGAATCCCTTGAGCCTCATGGCCCCCGACTTCAAGCCGGGCGAGACCTTGCGGCTGCTCAACGAGGTGCAACTCCCCCCGGAGCGGGTGGTGATCGAGATCACCGAGCAGCAACCCCTGGACGACTACGCGGTGCTGAAGGCAGCTGTAGCTCACTACACCCAGGCAGGCTTCGAGATCGCCATCGATGACCTCGGCGCGGGCTACGCGGGCCTGCGGCTCTGGTCGGAACTTAGGCCCAGCTACGTGAAGATCGACCATCATTTCATAGAGAACATCAGCACGGACAACGTGAAGCGCGAGTTCGTGCGTTCCATCGCCGGCATGGCCGCGCGCTTGGGCTGCCAGGTGGTGGCGGAAGGGATCGAGACGGCGGAGGACTATGCCGTAGTGCAGGGACTCGGGGTCCGCCTGCACCAGGGATACCACCTGGCACGCCCGCTCGCGCAGCCGGTGCGCGATCACGTCGCCGAGGCGGGCACTCCCCCGCTTCGGACCGCCAACTATTTAGGCGGGATCAGGCGCGCCTCTTCGCTTAGACGATGACGTTGCTATTGATCTAAAGGCGTCGCGAGCGAAGGCGGGGCTAGGCGCGCGAGGCGAGCAGGAGGGAGTGCACTCTAATGTGCATGACCGACTGCGAGACCGAAGCGCAACAACGCCCTGCCGAGCGCAGCAGCCTTTAGAAGCCCTTGCCCTGACGCATGCGGTCCAGATAACCGAGTAGCCGGCTCGACAGTGCCGCCACCGGCGCCGGTTCGCTGCGCTCCACCTGGTAGCGGCTCGCCAGCTTGGGCGCGGTCTTGAGCGACAGGTGCCGGCGGGAGGCGGACTGCAGGCTCATCTCCAGGAGGCCGCGGCGGGCGGGCTTGGGCAGGAAGCGGTAGATCTGGCCGTGGTTGATGAGGCTGCGCAGCGTCTCCACGTCCTGCAGCTGGGTCTGCACGATGGTGAGGATCATGGGGTTGCTTTCCTTGAGCGCCTTCACCGCTGCCGAGATGTCGCGGCCCCGCAGGCGGATGTCGCATACCACGATGGCGATGTCGCTGCCGGCGAGCATGTCGAAGGCCTCGTCCAGGTCCGCGCTCCACTTCACCTCGCGGGCGGGGCCGCAGATGGCCTTCACCATCTCGACGATGGTCTGGTCCTCGTCGATGACGAGCACGCCGGGCGCGACGCCCTGAGGCTCGGCCCCGGCCGCCTCCTCCAGGCTGAGGGCGATCTCGGCTGCCTGGCTCACGGTGGCCGTGATCTCTTTGGCGCTCCAGGGCTTGGTGAGATAGCGGAAGATCTCGCCCTCGTTCACCGAGTTCACGATGGCCTCGAGGTCTGAATATCCCGTGAGCAGGAGGCGCATGGTGTTGGGGGAGACTTCGCGCACCCGGCGCAGGAGCTCCACCCCCGTCATGACGGGCATGCGCTGGTCGCTCACGATCACATGCACCCGCTCGCGGCGCAGCAGCTCCAGGGCCTCGTTGCCATCGGTGGTGCTGAGCACCTTGAAGCGGTGCTTGAAGAGCATCTCCAGGGAGCGCAGCACGCGCTCTTCGTCGTCGACCAGGAGCAGGGTGGCTTTCTCGCTCATGAAGCTTTCTCCAGGGGTTTGATTGGTGCGGCGGCCCCGCCGAGCGGCAACTGCACCGTGAAGCGCGCGCCCTTGCCGGGCTGGGAGGTGACGCGGATGTCGCCGCCGTGCTGCTGCACGATCTGGTAGCTGATGGAGAGCCCGAGGCCGGTGCCCTGGCCCACGGGCTTGGTGGTGAAGAAGGGATCGAAGATCTTGGGCAGCACCTCGGGCGGGATGCCCTTGCCCGTGTCCTGCACGATGACGCGCAGCCATTCCTGGTCGGACTCGGTGCGCACCAGGATGCGGCCCCGGTCCTCGATGGCCTGGGCGGCATTGGTGAGCAGGTTGAGGAACACCTGGTTGAGCTGCGAGGGCATGCAGGCGATGCGCGGCAGCCCGTTGTACTGGCGCACCACCTCCACCTTGTTCTTGAGCACGTTGCGGGCCAGGAGCAGCGCGCTGTCCAGGCACTCGTGGATGTCCACGTCCGCTTCCGGCGCCCGGTCCAGGCGGCTGAAGTTCTTGAGGTTCATCACGAGTTCGCTGATGCGCTCGATGCCGAAGCGGGTGTCGGAGAAGAGCCGCGGCACGTCGTCCGCGTCGCTCGCCCCGAGGCTCTCCTTCAAGGCGCCGAGGCCCCGCAGCCTGGCCTGCAGCTCCTGCTCGGAGGTGGTCGGAGAGAGCAGGGTGTCCACGAGGCCCGCGCAGCCGGCGAGCAACTCGCGGGAACCCTCGAAGAACATCTCCATCATCTCGATGTTGTTCTTCACATAGCCGAGCGGCGTGTTGATCTCGTGGGCCACGCCCGCCACCATCTGGCCGAGCGAGGCCATCTTCTCCGACTGGATGAGCTGCAGTTGCGAGGCCTTGAGCTCCCGGTAGGCGGAGGCCAGGTCCTGGGTCTGCTGGGCGAGCTGCGCTTCCATGGCGTTCAGCAGGTGCATCACCGCGCCCATGCCCACGTAGCGGCCGCCCTCGGTGATCACGAAGTCCTCGGTCACCGGGAACTCCAGGCGCTCGGCGACGGTCTTGCTGGCCTCGTGCAGCGCCACGTCCGATTCGAT
>DASUBN010000089.1:0-2807 GCA_035763245.1 Gammaproteobacteria bacterium
GGGACCCCAAAACTGAAATAAAATCGTACCTCGGCCGGTCTTGGATGGGTTGCGCCGCCGGCATGACTATGAGGGTGGGGTTTGGCCACAACCGATAACCTGGGGCGATTCGAGCAGACGGTGCTCCCGCACATGGACGCCGCGTACAACCTCGCCCGCTGGCTCACCCGCAACGACCACGACGCCGAGGACGTGGTGCAGGAAGCGGTGCTGCGCGCTTACCGCTTCTTCGAAGGCTTCCAGGGCACCGAGCCCCGCCAGTGGCTGCTCAAGATCGTGCGCAACACCTTCTACACCTGGTACGCGAAGAACCGCGGCCAGGCGGCTCCCGAGCACCTGGGGGACGAGGCGCTGCAGGTGCCCGGGAATGAAATGTCGCTGGAAGAAGTCCTATCCAGAGACAGAGGCAAGAAGGCGCTGATGAGCGCCATCGAGAGCCTGCCCATCGAGTTCCGCGAGGTCCTGCTGCTGCGGGAGTTCGAGGGGTATTCTTACAAGGAGATCGCCGACGTCATCGAGGCTCCCATCGGCACCGTGATGTCCCGGCTCTCCCGCGCCCGCCAGTCCCTCAGGACACGGCTGAGCGGCCAGAAAATCGGAGATTTCATTTGACCTGCCAGGAACTCGAGAACCAGCTGCACCCCTACCTCGACGGCGAGCTTGACGCCGCCGAACAGGCGGACGTGGAGCAGCACCTCGAGGGCTGCCCGGACTGCCAGGCGCGGCTCAAGGACTGGCGCGCGCTGCACGGCGCGCTGCAGGCGCCGGAGCTGCGCTTCAAAGCCAGCGGCACCCTGCGCCAACGCCTGCAGAACGAGCTACACAAGCCGCAAGCCGCGCGACGTCACTGGGAGCGCTGGGCCGCCGCTGCGGCCGTGGCCATCGTCGCCGTGGCGCTGGGGTTCAAGTTCATCCCCCATGGCGACGAGGACGATGCCATGGTGGACTCGGCCGTGGACCAGCAGGAACAGGCGGCCACGAGCCAGCATCTCACCGAGTTCAGCTCCACGAACCCCGCGCTCATCCAGGGCTGGCTCAGCCACCAGCTGCCCTTCGTGCCGCCGGTGAGCGACCTCTCCGCCCAGGGCTATGCCCTCGTGGGCGTGCGGGTGGACAAGGTGAAGGGCCAGCCCGCCGCCGCCCTCACCTACCGCCACGGCGCCGGTCTCATCACCCTGTTCATCTGTGAGGCCCAGGGTAAGCCCGACAAGGACCCGGACACCGACACCGACGACGACTATCACGTGGTGTATTGGACCAAGGCGCATTACAGCTTCTGGACCGTCTCCACGCTCGGCGCCGACGACCTGAAGCGTTTCGGCACCCTGCTGCGCGCCGCCGGCTGAGGCTTGTCGCGGGATTTCCCGCTAGAATAGCCGTCCCTTTCATCCCACGGGACGGCTCCCATGCGCTTCGAGAAACTCAACGCCATCGTGTCCGGCGGCGCCTCCGGCCTGGGCCTCGCCACCTGCGAACGGGTGGTCAAGGCCGGCGGCAAGGTCGCCATGCTCGACCTCAACGAGCAGCAGGGCCAGGAGGCCGCGAAGAAGCTCGGGAGCCATGCCCTCTTCATCAAGACCGACGTCAGCTCCGGCAAGGACGTGGATACCGCCGTGGCCCGCGCCAAGGACGCCTTCGGCAGCCTGCAACTGGCGGTGAACTGCGCCGGCATCCTGGGCGCCGGCCGGGTGCTCGGCAAGGAAGGCCCCATGGCCTCGGACTTCTTCGCCAAGGTGGTGTCCGTGAACCTGGTGGGCAGCTTCAACCTCATCAAGGCCGCCGCCAACGTGATGCAGCACAACGCCCCAAGCGAGGACGGCGAACGCGGCGTGATCGTGAACACCGCCTCCGTGGCCGCCTACGAGGGCCAGATCGGCCAGGCCGCCTACTCCGCCTCCAAGGGCGGGGTGGTGGGGATGACCCTGCCCATCGCCCGGGAGTTCTCCCGCTTCGGCATCCGCGTCATGACCATCGCCCCCGGCATCTTCTGGACGCCGATGATGGCCGGCATGTCCGAGGAAGTGCAGAAGTCGCTGGGCGCCCAAGTGCCCTTCCCCTCCCGCCTCGGCAAGCCCGAGGAATACGCCCAGCTGGTGCAGCAGATCTGCGAGAGCGTGATGCTGAACGGCGGCACCATCCGCCTGGACGGCGCCATCCGCATGCAGCCTAAATAGCGCGCGCTCCGGGGCTGCAAAGCCCCTGTCACAGAGAACCTTCAGAATGGGCGGTCCAGGACGGACCGCCCATGCCACATCCGCCAGCCACAAGTCATGACCACACCACGGCGCTGAACGCGCTGCTCGCGGCGCTTTGCGCCTGCGTCGGCATCTGGAGCCTGTGGCTGCTGCCCCTCACGCTGTCGCGCCATCCGCTCGCGGCCTTAAGCCTCGTGGCCGTGGCGTTCTTCACCACCACCTGGTGGTCGGTGATCCACGAAGCCATCCACGGCCTCTTGTTCCCGAAGCGCACCGTGAACGACGCCGCGGGCCGCGTGCTCGCCGCGCTCTTCGGCCTGCCGTTCCAGCCCGTGGCCTTCGGGCATCTCTTCCACCATCGCCGAAACCGCTCGCGCCTGGACCGGGCCGAGGTGTACCCGGGGGACGGATCGAGGCTCCGCGCCACACTCGGTTACTTCGCAAGGCTCCTGGGCGGCCTGTACCTCGCGGAGTCGGCGCTCGCTCTTCTGGTGTGGCTGTCGCGCCCCCGGCTCATGGCTCTCGTGGCTCGCCGCTTCGATGGCGCGGGCCTCTCCGCCGAGGGCAAGCTGCTGCAACGCTCGGTGCTGGATCCAGCGGCGCTTTGGGGAA
>DASUBN010000090.1:0-3256 GCA_035763245.1 Gammaproteobacteria bacterium
CCTCAGCCTGCTGCCCCTGGCGGCGGGGGCGATGCCGTCCTCCTGCGCGGATCCGGCTTACAAGCAGTTCGACTTCTGGCTGGGCGACTGGAACGTCACCACCCCTGACGGCAAGCTCGTGGGCCGCGACCACGTGGAGAAGCTTTACGGCGGCTGCGTGCTCAAGGAGAGCTGGACCGGCCTGCAGGGCGGCGGCGGTTCGAGCTTCAACATCTACGATGCGGCGCGCAAGCTCTGGCACCAGACCTGGGTGGATTCCATGGGCACGCTGCTCGTGATCGAGGGCGGCCTCAAGGACGGGCGCATGGTGCTCTCCGGGGACCAGGTGCAGAAGGACGGCAGCCACCTCCTGAACCGCATCACCTGGGCGCCCCATGACGGCACGGTGCGGCAGACCTGGGTCGTCTCCAAAGACGGCGGCAAGACCTGGAAAATGGTCTTCGACGGCATCTATAAAAAAGCCAACTGACCCCGGGCCTCTGTCACAGACAAAGCCCCCCATCCGTCCTAGGCTTAAGGACTCGTAGTCCCAAGGCCAGCCATGCCCAGCCCCGCCGAGAGCTTCCTCACCCACAAGCCGCGCCTCTTCGGCCTGGCTTACCGCATGCTCGGCTCCCGGGCCGACGCGGAGGACGTGCTGCAGGACGCCTACCTCCGCTGGCAGGAGGCCCGCCGGGACGAGATCAAGAGCCCCGAGGCCTGGCTCGTCACCGTGGTCACCCGCTTGAGCATCGATCGGCTGCGGGACGCCAAGAAGGAACGGGAGGCTTACACCGGCCCCTGGCTGCCGGAGCCCCTGGTGGCGGAGGAGCCCGCGAGCTCCGAGAGCCCCGAGCGCGCCGTCGAGCTCGCCGGCGACGTCTCCATGGCCTTCCTCATGGTGCTGGAACGGCTCGCCCCCGAGGAGCGGGCCGTGTTCCTGCTGCGGGAGGTCTTCGACATGGACTATCCGGAGGTGGCGCGGATGCTCGGCAAGAGCGAAGCCGCCTGCCGGCAGCTGCTGCACCGCGCCAAGGAGCGGGTGCGCGAAGGCAAGCCGCGCTTCCAGGTTAATCCCGCCGCCCACCGGAGGCTCCTGGAGCGTTTCGTCGCCGCCACCGGCAGCGGCAAGCGCGAGGACATGCTCGCCCTGTTTGCCAAGGACGTGCGCTTCTCGGGCGACGGGGGCGGCAAGGTGCCCTCGGCGCTGCGTGTGCTGGAGGGGGCGGAGCGCGTGGTGCGCTTCTACACCGCCATCCGCCGCTTCGCGTCGGTGCGTTCCTTCACCTACCGCCATGCAGAGATCAACGGCGAGCCCGGCTTGCTGCGCTTCCTGGACGGCGAGCTGGATGCCGCCATCACCCTGGTCACTGACGGCGTGCACATCCTCGAGATCTACACCGTGCGCAACCCGGACAAGCTGCGGCGCATCCACGTCTCCTGAAGCTGTCACAGCGCGCCGCGGCCGCGCGTCTAGGGGGTGAGGGCCACATCATCGGCCCATAAGGAGCACCCCATGTCCCGTCTCAAGGCCCATTACAGCACCATCGCCCCGGAAGCCTTCAAGAAACTGCTGGACTACAGCCAGGCAGCCCACAAGATCCCCGCCGGGTCGTCCATCGACATGAACCTGCTGGAACTCGTCAACCTGCGCGTCTCCCAGATCAACGGCTGCGCCTACTGCGTCGACATGCACACCCGCAGCCTCCTGGAGGGAGGCGAGGATGCGCAGCGCCTGGCGCTGGTGCCGGTCTGGCGCGAGTCGGGCTTCTTCGATCCACGGGAGCGCGCCGCCCTCGACTGGGCCGAGCACACCAACGTCAAGGATGAAGCGGCCCTGGAGGCATCCTATGCAGAACTCGCGCGGCACTTCAGCGAGAGCGACATCGTCTATCTCACCTTCGCCGTGGCCGTGATCAACAACTGGAACATCATGAACGTGGCCCTGCAGACTCCGGTGGCCCGTAAGCCCATGCCCGAGGGTTCGCCGCATGCGGCGAACGGGACTACAGGGATGTAGTCCCTGGGCTTTCAGGCGGAGCTGGATGCGGAGCCTGAAAGTTGCGGGTTGTATTGACGACAATTACAGGGTTGCCGCATGAGACGTATACGCATCTACCACAATCCGAACTGTGCAAAATGTGCTCGCTACGCGCGTTTGCATGAGCGCCTGGATTGGCTTAATCGTGTAGAAATCTCCACGGATACGCCAGTTGGCAGCCAGCCGCTCTGCATGGGCGAAGTGGTGGTGGAAGACTTCGTCACCGGAGAGCTGTTGCACGGCGCCGCGGCGCTTGCGGCCATCTGTCGGCAGATCCCGGCCTATGCCCCCATGCGCGTGTTGCTGAAGATCCCGGCGGTACGTCGGGCGGCAGACAAAGAGATGGCAGGCTGTAACGACGGCAGTTGTGAGTTGCCGCAGGAAGGCCGGTGAAGGCTCAGCTGCTCTTGGGCCACGTGCTGTCGAAGTGCACGCCGAACCGCGTCGTCTCGCCGCGCTCCTCCCGCTGCACCGCCCGCCAGCCGATGTCCTTGCGGAAGAAACGGCCCGGCCAGCGGATGCTCTCGGCGATGTGGTAGGCGCGCAGGCGCGCGTCCGCCACGGAATCCCCCAGCGCCGTCACGCACAGCACCCGGCCGCCGCTCGTCACCACCTTGCCGTCCTGCTCCTCGGTGCCGGCGTGGAAGACCTTCACATGGTCGTTGGGGAAGGGGGGTAATCCCAGGATGGTGTCGCCCCTGCGGTAGTCGCCGGGGTAGCCTTCCGCCGCCAGCACCACGCCGAGCGCCGAGCGGCCGTCCCACTCCGCCTGCACCTTGTCGAGCTTGCCCTCCAGCGCCGCCTCGCAGAGCGTCACGAGGTCGGTCTTGAGCCGCATCATGATGGGCTGGGTCTCCGGGTCGCCGAAGCGGCAGTTGAACTCCAGCACCTTGGGGGCGCCGTCGGCGCCGATCATGAGGCCGGCGTAGAGGAAGCCCGTGTAGGGCACGCCTTCCGCCGCCATGCCCTTGATGGTGGGGCGGATCACCTCGCGCATCACCCGCTCGTGCACCGCGCCCGACACGATGGGGGCGGGGGAGTAAGCGCCCATGCCCCCGGTGTTGGGGCCGGTGTCGCCGTCGCCCACCCGCTTGTGGTCCTGGGAAGTGGCGAGCGCCAGCGCGTGCTCGCCGTCGGCCATGACGATGAAGCTCGCTTCCTCGCCCGTCATGAACTCCTCGATCACCACGCGGCTGCCGGCGCTGCCGAAGGCATTGCCCGCAAGCATGTCACGCA
>DASUBN010000091.1:0-2689 GCA_035763245.1 Gammaproteobacteria bacterium
AGTTGGCGCTGGGGATCTTCGCGCGGTCCTTCAAGGAGGCGCAGAATTACATTACCCCCCTCTATCTGGTAGCGATCCTGCCGGTGGCGGCGTTGGCGAGCATCCCCGACTTCAAGCCGGATCTAGTGTTCTTCTTCATCCCGGCGCTCAACACGGCGCTGGTGTTCAAGGAGGCGCTGGTCGGCTCGACCGATGGGCTGCACGTGGCACTGACGGCAGGGACGATGCTGCTCTTCTGCGTGCTGGCGATCGGTGTGACCGTGCGCATCTTCAGCAACGAGAAGGTGCTGCTGCGTACTTAACACCTATGTGGCGCATCCGACAAGTCTCCCGAATGGCGAGAGTCATGTAGGCGGTCTCGGTATGGAGTGATGGGGCCGTTTGGCCTCGCGTGTTGCGACAAGTGACCCTTCTCCGGTGGCCGGCCCATGTACTACGTTAAGGTGAAATCGACACAAGGGCTGACGGCATCACCTCCGCTCCCGGCCCGGGGTGAGATGGGCCGTGACGCATCCGTAAGAGGAAAGAAGGAGAGATTCATGCTACGGACGATTCTCGTACCGCTCGACGGCTCAGCCGTGGCCGAGCAAGGATTGTGGTCGGCATGCCGCCTGGCCAAGGAGACGGGAGCAACGTTGTCGCTGGTGCGCGGCGTGCCCTACTTTGTCCTGGAGCGGAAGGATCACGCGGCGGATCGGGCCGCCGTACGGGAAGCCAGGGAGTACCTTCGCACGGTACAAGACAACCTGACACGGGATGGATTCGCCGTACGCATGGAGGTCGTACCCGGCGACCCCGTGGGTGCGATCCTCTTCGCCGCCGACATGCAGGAGGTAGACCTGATCAGCATCTGCACGCACGGAAGGAGCGGCCTCAGCCATGCCCTGGTAGGCTCGGTCGCCGAAGCGGTATTGCGGCGGTCCGATACACCCATCCTGATCACCCGCGCCATGGCAGAGCCTGCGCGGCAGCCGATCGTACCCTGCCGCGCGATATTGGTGCCGCTGGACGGCACCCCGCCCGCTGAGGCGGCGCTGGCGTATCTGGCGCGTGAACGGATCGGAGACCAAGCCGAGCTAATTCTGCTGCGGGCGGTGGCGCCCGTGATGCCGCCCTATGTCCCCGGGCTGATGGGCGACGCGGCAGCCGAGTTCTACAACGAAGCGAACCGGGAGACTCAGCAGCGTCTCCTGGGCGCGGAAGCGTATTTGAAAGCGACAGGCGTTGCCCTGCAAAGGACCGGCACCTGGAGCGCTCGCCCCACCCTCGGCGCTGCCGCCTCGGAAATTCTTGCGGCGGCCAAGCCCGAAGTTGTAGACCTGATCGTGCTGGTTACCCACGGCCGACATGGCCTGGAGCGGCTCATCTACGGCAGCGTGGCACGGGAGTTGCTGCACCACGCGGAAGTACCGGTGTTGATCCTGCCCGTCACACAGGCGGATGTCCGCGCGCCGGAACCGTATGACGAGAACCGGCAAACCACCTGATTACAACGTGGGTCTGATGGCAGCCGCCTACACACGCCACGCGCCGCGCCCTCCACGCCGCGCTGCCATGAAAGGTCATGCGGCCCTGCCTGTCGCGCATCGGGTGAAACACCTGACGCGCGACCGGCAGATCCGGCCCATACTGATGGTGGGCGGGCATGGTGCCGGCCAGGCACGGATAGTCAGGCCCAGGGCAGGCAGGGTGCAGTCCGCCCGTTCAGGCAGAAGGAGGCGGAGCGATGAAAGCGGTCGTGGTGTACGATTCAAAGTTCGGCAATACGGAGCGACTCGCGCGGGCAATTGCCGAGGTGCTGGGGACGGACACGCCCGCGGCACTGGTGGCAGCGAGCGCCGCGAGTGTGAGCGACCTGGCGGGGGTAGATTTGCTCGTCGTGGGTGGCCCGACCCAGGGCCATGGGGTGAGCCCAGCCCTGCGGGCCTTCCTCGACCGCATCCCGCCGGAGGCGGTGGGGGATATGCCGACCCTGACCTTCGACACGCGGCTGGGCTGGCCGCGGTTCCTTAGTGGATCGGCGGCGGCACAGATCGCCAAGCGGCTCACGCGGAAGGGCGCCCGACTCCTGGTGCCCGCCGAGAGTTTCCTGGTCACGTCGGGTGAGGGTCCGTTGGCGGAAGGTGAGCTTGCCCGGGCGAGTGCCTGGGCCGACCATGCGCGCGCCCTAGCGGGCCTGCCCGGCCGGGAGCCGGTGTCTGCCGGATGCAGCTGATCCAGGGACGGATGCTTGGGCTGCTCGCGTGGGCAGGAGATGCCGTTCGGGCACGCCCAGGCTCCCCTGGCGCCGCAGCCCATCAGGAAGGAAGGATCACGTGGCGTGAGCGTTGCCGGTCTCTCACGCTACGGGGTGACCAAGTGACCGAGCGAGGATCGACCTGCTTATCGACGGACGTTCCATACCGCCGCGTGCCCTGAGTGCGTCGACGGCGCCGGCTCGAGACGCGGGAGTCACGGGCGGCCACCGGCATGGTGGTCGCGCCCGTCCGGTGCATGACGTAGGAAGAGAGATGCCCCGCTCGGAGAGATCGCTTGAGCTATGCCGTGGCGCAATCTGAGATGTAAGGGGCATACGGAAGGCCGGTCAGGGTCTAAGGAGGTGCAGTGTGATCATCGAGGCAAAGGATCCCTCAGGTAGTCGCTTAGCGCTCGAGGAAGTACAACATCACAGCGAGCAGCGGCGCTCGCC
>DASUBN010000092.1:0-4876 GCA_035763245.1 Gammaproteobacteria bacterium
CCCGATCCTCACCAAGCCGACGCCGGAGGGTGCGCGCGACTACCTGGTGCCGAGCCGCACCCACCCAGGCCGCTTCTTCGCTCTGCCCCAGTCGCCGCAGATCTTCAAGCAGCTCTTCATGATGTCGGGCTTCGACCGCTACTACCAGATCGCGCGCTGCTTCCGCGACGAGGACCTGCGCGCTGACCGGCAGCCGGAGTTCACCCAGCTCGACATCGAGACCTCGTTCCTGGATGAGAGCCAGATCACCAACATCATGGAAGGCATGATCCGGCATACCTTCAAGCAGGTGCTGGGCGTGGACTTGCCAGATCCTTTCCCGCGCCTCACCTACGACGAGGCCATGCGCCGCTACGGCTCGGACAAGCCGGACCTACGCATCCCCCTCGAGCTCGTGGACATAGCGGACCTGGTCAAGAGCTGCGACTTCAAGGTCTTCGCCGGCCCCGCCAACGATTCCCAGGGCCGAGTGACCGCGCTGCGCCTGCCCAAGGGCGGCGACATGCCGCGCAGCGAGATCGATGACTGCACTGCCTACGTGGCGCGTTACGGCGCCAAGGGCCTCGCCTATATAAAGGTGAACGATATCGCCAAGGGCCGCGAAGGGTTGCAGTCGCCCATCGTCAAGTTCCTCTCGGACGATGCGATCACCGGCATCCTGAAGCGCACCGGCGCCCAGGACAACGACGTCATCTTCTTCGGCGCCGACAAGGCCCGGGTGGTGGGCGACGCCCTAGGTGCGTTGCGCCTCAAGCTCGGCCACGACCGCGGCCTGGTGAACGAGGGCTGGGCGCCCCTATGGGTGGTGGAGTTCCCCATGTTCGAGTGGGACGAGAAGGATAATCGCTGGGTGTTCCTGCACCATCCCTTCACGGCCCCGCGTATCGACGATCCGGAAGCCCTCGCCAAGGACCCGGCCGGCATACGTTCCCGCGCCTACGATATGGTGCTGAACGGCACCGAGCTCGGTGGCGGGTCTATCCGCATCCACCGCCAGGAGATGCAGTCTGCGGTGTTCCGCATGCTAGGCATCAACGACGTAGAGGCCCGGGAGAAGTTCGGTTTCCTCCTGGACGCCCTCAAGTTCGGCTGCCCGCCCCACGGCGGTTTGGCCTTCGGCGTTGACCGGTTGGTGATGCTGATGACAGGCTCGCCTAACATCCGCGAAGTCATCGCCTTCCCCAAGACCCAGACTGCCTGGGACCCGCTCACGGACGCTCCCGGCCAGGCCAACGACGCCCAGCTCAAGGAACTGCATATCCGCTTGCGGTTGCCTCAGGCCGAGCCCAAGGCCTCCTGAGCACACTTGTACAAGCGGCCCGAGTCCGTTCTGGTCGTGATCCATACTGCGCGGGGCGAGGTGCTGCGGCTCCTGCGGCGCGAGCCGCCGGACTTCTGGCAGTCCGTCACCGGCAGCCTCGTGCCGGGTGAGTCTCCTTTGAAGGCGGCGCTCAGGGAAGTGCGCGAGGAGACCGGTCTCGATGCGGGCGCTGGGCTCGCCGACAGCGGCATCGTCAACCGCTACTCTATCCATCCCGCTTGGCGCGAGCGCTACGCGCCTGGCGTGCGCGAGAACACCGAATACGTGTTCTCGTTGCTGTTGCCGGAGACGTCGGAGATCCACCTGTCGCCCGCGGAACACATCGAATACCGCTGGTTGCCGCGTGAGCAGGCGGCGGAACTCTCCGCTTCCGGCACGGACCGGGCCGCCATCCTGGCGCTGGTGCCCGTATCTCTCCCGTAGGCGTAAAATATCCTTACCTGCCCAGTGCAGGAGTTAAGCAAAACATGGCCGTCCCCGCCCTCGCATACGATCTCTACAGCCACCTCGAAGACGAGGCCTGCGATGCCCGCATCCGTGCCGCCAAGCAAGCTCTGGGCGGCCGTGCGGTGGTCCTGGGGCACCACTACCAACGGGCCGAGGTCTACCGCCATGCGGACAAGACCGGCGACTCCTTGAAGCTCGCCCGGCTCGCCGCTGAGTGCGACGCCGAGTACATCGTGTTCTGCGGCGTGCACTTCATGGCGGAGGTGGCGGACATCCTCTCCCGTTCCGAGCAGAAGGTGATCCTGCCCGATCTCGCCGCCGGCTGCTCCATGGCCGACATGGCCAATCTTGCCAAAGTGGAAGCCGCCTGGAAGGAGCTCGCCACGGTGCTGGAACCGGATGAGGAGATCACACCCATCACCTACATCAACTCTGCGGCGGACCTGAAGGCCTTCTGCGGCCGCCACGGCGGCATCGTGTGCACCAGCACCAACGCCGCGGGCATCCTGGAGTGGGCCTTCGCGCGCCGCCGCAAGGTGCTGTTCTTCCCGGACCAGCACCTGGGCCGCTGGAGCGGCCACAAGCTCGGTGTCCCCCTGGACGAGATGGCGGTGTGGGACTTCGACAAGCCCCTGGGTGGGCTCACCCCGGAGCAGATCAGGAAGGCCCGGATCCTGCTCTGGAACGGCCATTGTTCCGTGCATCAGATGTTCCGGCCCGAACACATCGGCGCTTTCAAGAAGAAATACCCGGACGCCAAGGTCATCTGCCATCCGGAATCGGCCTTCGAAGTCTGCCTCCAGTCCGACTACGTGGGATCCACCGAGTACATCCTGAAGACCGTGCACGCCGCCGCGCCCAACACTCGCTGGCTGGTGGGCACCGAGCTCAACCTGGTGAACCGTCTGCACGAGGAAGCGAAACACAAGGGCGTGAGCGTGCACTTCATGTCGCCCATGGTGTGCATGTGCTCGACCATGTTCCGGATAGACCCGCAACATTTCGCGTGGACGCTGGAAAATCTCGTGCAAGGGAACGTGGTCAATCGGATCACGGTGCCGGAGCCCGACGCCTCCCAGGCGAAGCTGGCCTTGGAGCGGATGTTGTCGGTGGCGGTTTGAATCTCAGAAAGAACCAAGACGTGTTCTGACCGTCCCTGGTGTGCCTCCCAGCCCGGCCATCCATGGCCGGTCGTTCGCGCATAGCGAAGCACAGCTTCGCTGTGCGCTCACCCGCGGATGCCCGGTCCTACGTCCGAGGCCGCAGCCGGGGCCTTGGGTTTGAGCTGGTCAGCCACCCAGTCATCTACGATGGTGTCGAGCACGCTCATGGGCACCGTGCCGTTCGCCAGGATCACGTCGTGGAAGGCGCGGATGTCGAACTTGGGTCCGAGCTTCTCCTCGGCGTGCTTGCGCAGCTTCTGGATCTCGATCTCGCCGATCATGTAGGACAAGGCTTGGCCCGGCCAGGCGATGTAGCGGTCCACCTCGGTGCCGATGTTCTGGTCCGTGAGGGCGGTGTTGTCCTTGAACATCTTCACGGCGTCTTCACGGCTCATGCCGTAGTAATGGATGCCCGTGTCCACCACCAGGCGCACGGCGCGCCACATCTGGTAGGAGAGCATGCCGAACTCGAGATAGGGATCCGGCTTGCCGGTCTTGGGGTTGTTGTAGACGCCCATCTCATTGCATAGGGTCTCGCTGTAGAGCGCCCAACCTTCGCCATAGGAGTTGAAGTAGCCGAAGCGGCGGAAGTTGGGCAGGTCGGTCAGCTCCGTGGCCAGGGAGAGCTGCAGGGCGTGACCGGGCCGGCCCTCGTGACAGGTGAGCACCGGGATCTCGTACTTCGGCCGGGTCTCGGGCTTGTAGAGGTTCACCGCCATGAAGGCGGCGCGGGTGCCGTCCGCCGAGGGGGCGTTGGAGTAGGCGGGATAGGTGTTGGGTGCCTGGTCGGCGGGGATCACCGAGATGCCCCAGGGGATGCGCGGCAGGTGGCCGAACTCCTTCACCAGCAGGGGATCGATGGTCTTGGCCGTAGCCTTGTAGGCCTCCAAAAGGTCATCCGGGTTCTTGTAATAGAACTTCGGGTTGGTGCGCAGGTACTTGAGGAAATTCGCGAAGCTGCCCTTGAAACCGCTCTGGGCGATCACCTGCAGCATCTGCTGGTGGATCTCCGCCATCTTCTGCAGGCCGAGGGCGTGCACCTGTTCCGGCGTGAGATCTTCGGTGGTGAAGTGCCGCACCAGGTAGGCATAGTATGCCTTGCCGTCCGGCAGGCTGGTGACGGCGAGCGCCGTGCGGGCGTGGGGCAGGTAAATCCCCTTGAAGAACGTTTGTAAGCGCTGGTAGGCGGGGATCACGATGCCACTGATAGCGGCTTTGGCGTCACTCTGCAGCTTGGCCCAGGTGACGGCATCGATGTCGACGTTCGGCGCCTGCTTCACGAAGGGCGCGTAGAAGGGGCTCTTGGTGGGGTCGGAGACGATGTTGTCAGCGATCTGCTGCGGAATGCGGTTAGCTACCACCTTGGGCAACACCCGGCCCTCGGTCACGCCCTGCTGCAGCAGGGCGATGGTGCCGTCCATGTAGGGGCCGAAGGTCTGCAGGCGCTTCAGCCAGTCCTGATAATCCTTGAGCTTCTCGAAGCGCAGCGACTGGGTGGCGATGTCGCCCACGGTCTGGATGCCGCCCAGCTGGTTAAGGGGGAACAGGTACTCATGGAACTTGTACGAATCGTCTTCATCCTGGCGACGCCACTTGAAGAGGTCGTAGCTCACCTTCTCCTGGGGCGAGAGGGCGTTGCGGTCAATGGCCAGCAAGTCCTTCAGGTCCTGATCGCTCTCTTCGTGCTGCTTGATCACCGCCTGCAGGCTCGCATCCGGCCACAGGTCGTTGTAGGGACAGTCGCCCAGGTCCGAGCAGTAGACCGGGTCTTCGCGCAGGGTGCGCTGCCATTCCCGGTCGAAGAGCTTGTGCAGTACGACCGAAGCGCCGTCATCCGCCGCGGGAGCGGGCAAGCTGAAGAGGGCGGTGAGCGCGAGGAGCGGGAGTAGGGACCAGCGGCGCAGCGTCATGGGAGCCTCCGTAGCATCAGGAGCCGAGGAGCTTC
>DASUBN010000093.1:0-5121 GCA_035763245.1 Gammaproteobacteria bacterium
ACCCACTCCATCCAGCACCATTCGCTGGTGAACGAGGCGGTGCTGAAGTTCTTCGGCGGCTTCCACTACGACGCCCACCCCATGGCCATGATGACCGCCGTGGTCGGCTCGCTGTCGGCCTTCTACCCGATCTCCACCGACATCCACAACCCCAAGCACCGCGAGGTCTTCGCCCAGCGCATCATCGCCAAGATGCCGACGCTGGCAGCCGCGGTGTACAAGCACAGCATCGGCCAGCCCTTCGTCTACCCGCGCAACGACCTGGACTACTGCAGCAACCTGCTCAACATGCTGTTCTCGGTGCCCGCCGAACCCTACAAGGTGGACCCGGTGGCGGCCGAGGCCCTCGACCTGCTCTTCATCCTGCATGCCGACCACGAGCAGAACGCCAGCACCTCCACGGTGCGCCTGGCGGGCAGTTCCGGCACCAACCCCTACGCGGCCATCGCCGCCGGCATCGCCACCCTGTGGGGCCCGGCCCACGGCGGCGCCAACGAGGCGGTGCTGGACATGCTGCGGGAGATCGGCAGCGTCAAGAACATCGACTCCGCCATCGCCAAGGCCAAGGACAAGAACTCGGGCTTCAGGCTCATGGGCTTCGGCCACCGGGTCTACAAGAACTACGACCCGCGCGCCAAGATCATCCGCGCCACCTGCCACAAGGTGCTGCAGAAACTCGGTCGCGACGACGATCCCCTGCTGGAGCTCGCCATGCGCCTGGAGGAGATCGCGCTCAAGGACAGTTACTTCATCGAGAAGAAGCTCTACCCGAACGTGGACTTCTATTCGGGCATCATCTACAAGGCGCTCAACATCCCGGTGAACATGTTCACCGTCATGTTCGCCATCGCCCGCACCGTGGGCTGGGTGGCTCACTGGCAGGAGATGATCGCGGACCCGCACATGAAGATCGGCCGGCCGCGTCAGCTCTACACCGGCGCGGCGAAGCGCGATTACGTCGAGATCGCGAAGCGCAAGTAAGCGCGCGCTCCTCGAAACAAAAAAGCGGCCTGCGGGCCGCTTTTTTGTTTGCGCGAGAAAGAACGACGCGCCGCCGATCGCCGAGAATTTACAAATCGTTTACATCACTCATCGGATCAACATTGTTACCTTAACCCATAGAGACTGGGATGAGTGGTGCATGACTCATGGTCAGACGCGTCATTTTCCTGTTGCTGCTAATCCCCGCTTGCGCCCTGGGGATGCTCGTCGGCCGGGGACAGACCTGGGCGTTCATGCAGTCGGTGGGCGGGATCACGATCGGCACACCGCGGTATCAGAAGGGCATCTGGTCCCTGCCCGTCGCCTGCGACGTCTCGGGACATACCCGGGTCTCGGTGAATCCGACCCGGCTCAACCCGGGGGCGGTATGGGCCGGCACCATGATCGAGATCGAGAATGATCGGATCTATCTCACCATCGACACCAGCCCTCCCCCGCCGGGCAGGGCGAACACGGTGTGCGGCCCCGCCGACCTCGGCAGGCCCAGACCCGGGAAATACTCGGTGATCTACCGGGACCCGGACGGATCGGAACATTTCATCCGTACGATAGAACTCAAACCTTGAACGCGCCGATTATTCGCTGACCGACAGCAGCAGCTCCACATCCCGCAGGGACCCCCTTCGCATGGGCCGCCCGTCCACGGGGCTCATGGGCGCTTCCCGGATCCCGTCCACCCCGAATACCGTCACCTCGACGGGCACGTCCCCCGCCACGAACTTGTACACGGGATATTCGTGTTGCATGCCGCCGTTCCTGAGCTTGCGGGCCGAGGGCTCGTAGGGGATCTGCTTCTCCATGAGGAACACGGCCACTTCTTCCGCCTGGTCGCTGAATACGTGCAGATAGACGACCGCGTGCTCGTTGGCCGTGCCCGAGAGCACCGGACCCACGAGCCGGGGGTTGAAGCGCTCGAACAGCTTCAGGGCCTCGCGCGCCGTCTGGCGCAGGTGCCTCAAGTAACCCGGCTGGGAGTCGGACTTGAACAGGCGCTGGTATTCGGCGAGCGCCGCTTCCACTTCCAGGTTGGTGGGCAGATGCAGACTGCGCGGATCGAAGCCGAGGCGCTCCGCCGCCTTGCGCTTGGCGAAGAGGAAATCCCGCACGCCCTCCTCGGACATGATGCGGGCCGCTTCCTGCGTGAGCAGACGCCGCAGATCATCCGTCTGCGGCGATACGCGTCGGGTCATCAGGCGCTACGCGTGGCTGGTATGGAAAAAGCCTAGCACACTCTCCATGACATGCATGCATGTCATGGAGAGTGTGCCGGCGCCAGGGGTACACAGCAGTGCCGCGAACGGGCAGACCGGGAAGGCTGCCCTGGATTTTCCGGCCCAGGCCGGAAAGCCCCGGTACCTCAGATCGAATCGCGAAGCGCCGCCTAGAAAATGTCGGTTCCCGACGGTTTCTTCTTGTCGGGCGCTTTGGCCGGCAGATGGCCGGTCTCGAAATACTCGAAGATGGAATCCGGGTCGTCGGCGCTCACCAGCAGGCCCGTGTTGGGATCGATGCGCGCCTCCTCGATGCCGAAGGGCCGCGGGAAGATGTCCTTGGGGACGATCACCCCGTGCATGGCCGGACCCACGTAGTCCATCCACACGGGCAGGGCCGCGAGCGCACCCTGCTCGCCGTCGCCCAGGGTCTGCGAGGGCTGGTCGTTGCCCACCCACACCACGGTCACGAGGTGGGCGCTGAAGCCGTCGAACCAGGCGTCCGTGAAGTCGTTGGAGGTGCCGGTCTTGCCGGCGATATCCGGCCGGTTGAGGGACTGCGCCGCCTGACCGGTGCCGCTCTTGATCACCTCCTGCATCAGGCTGGTCATGAGCCAGGCGTTCTGGGGGGTGATGGTCTCGGGCGCGCCGGCCGGCAGGCCGAGGGCGGAATCGCCCTTGTCCGGAGTCAGGCCGCAGCTGTCGCAGGCGATCTCCGGATCCGCCTGGAACAACACCTTCCCGTCCCCGTCCTCCACCTTCTGGATGAAGTAAGGCGTCACGAGGTAGCCCTTGTTGGCGAACACCGCATAGCCCCGGGCCATCTCGAGCGGCTCCAGGCTCGCGCTGCCCAAGGCCATGGTGAGGTCGTGGGGCAACTCGTCAGCGGTGAAACCGAAGTTCTGGGCGTACTTGATGGCGTTGTCGATGCCGAGCTGTTGCAGCACCCGGATGGTGACCAGGTTGAGGGAGTGGGCGAGCGCGGTACGCAAGCGGGTCGGCCCGCTGAAGTCGCCCTCGAAGTTCTTCGGCCGCCAGACGTTGCCGTTCTTGGGGTCGTTCACCACCACCGGCAGGTTCGGCACCACCGTGGCGGGGGTGAAGCCGTTCTCCAGGGCCGCCGAGTAGATGAAGGGCTTGAAGGACGAACCCGGCTGGCGGTGACTCTGCAGCACCCGGTTGAACTTGCTGGCGTCGTAGTCGAAACCGCCCACCAAGGCCACCACCGCCCCATCCACGGGGTCGAGGGAGACGAGCGCCCCTTGGGCCGTCGGCACCTGGGCGAGGCTCCAGCCGCCTTCCAGGCGCCTCAGGTACACGATGTCGCCCCTGGCGAGCACGTCACCGGCGGTCTTGGGCGAAGGGCCCATGCTATTGACGCTCAGGTACTTGCGGGCCCATTTGATGCCGTTCCAATCCACTTTCACGGGGCCGGCACCCTCGGCATAGAGCTCGGCCGACTGGGCATCCACCTTCGTGACCACGGCGGGATAGAGGTCACCCACGTGGTCCCGGTCCCCCAGGACCTTCTCCAGAGCCTCATCGTCGGCGTTGGCGGGCAGATCCACGTGGGAGATGGGGCCGCGCCAGCCGTGGCGCTGGTCTTAAGCGAGCAAGCCATCGCGCACCGCCTTAGCCGCGAGCGGCTGCAGCCGGCTGTCGATGGTGGTCACCACCGAATAGCCGTCGTTGTAAGCGTCGTCGCCGTACTTGCTCACCATGTAGCTGCGCACCATCTCGGCGACATAGGGCGCATCCACTTCCGCCGTGGGCTCGTGGTAAGTGGCGTCGTCCGGCTCGGCCATGGCCGCGCCGTATTGCTGTTGGGTGATGTAACCGTTCGCCAGCATGCGGCCCAGCACGTAACCGCGGCGCGCGAGCGCCCGGTCCGGATCCACGAGGGGGTTGGCGGTGGATGGCGCCTGGGGGAGCCCCGCGATCATCGCCGTCTGGGCGAGCGTCAGGTTGTCCACGTCGGTGCCGTAATAGGCCTCGGCCGCGGCACCCACGCCGTAGGCGTGGTTACCCAGGTAAATCTTGTTGAGATAGAGCGCCATGATGTCCTGCTTCGACAACTGGTGCTCGATGCGGAAAGCCAGGAACACCTCGCGCATCTTGCGGGTGAAGGTCTTCTCCGGCGTCAGGAAGAAGTTGCGGGCGAGCTGCATGGTGATGGTGCCGCCGCCCTGGGTGCGCTCGCCCGTGGTGGCGTAGTGGATGGCGGCCCGCAGCATGCCCTCCATATCCACGCCCGGGTGCTCCCAGAAGTGCTCGTCCTCGGCCGCCACGAAGGCGTCCACCATGGTCTGGGGGATCTGGGCATAGTCGAGGGGGATGCGGCGCTTCTCGCCGTAGACCGCCAGGAGCCGCCCGTCCCGGGTGTAGATCCGGAGCGGCACCTGGAGGTGGATGTCCTTAAGGACATCCACGGAGGGCAGGCCGGGGGCCAGGATGAGATAGGCCACCAGGAGGCCCACCAACCCCAACCCAAAGAGGCCGGAGCAGGCGGCAATCACAACATATAGGGGTTTAGGCAATTTGGGCATGGTCAGATCCGGCCAAAAACGGCGAAATCGGGCTCCCAGGCGCCCTTTTCCACAGGGGGGAAAACGGCAAAATATTTATTTGATTTAGTCATTTGTTGATATATATTGAAGCTGTGACTTAAGACATTGGGACGGCCTGGTACAAGGCCGGTTTTCGGGCGTCCAAAGCGTTTTCGAGGTTAAAAGACGTGCTGTTCAAGCCATCGTCGCCCCCGCTTTTGGGCATAGACATCAGCACCTCGTCGGTGAAGCTCATCGAGCTCGCCAAGGTCGGTAATTCCTATCGGGTGGAGAGTTTCGCGGCAGAACCCATGCCCTCCAATGCTATCACCGACAAGGTGATCATGGATGTGGACGCGGCC
>DASUBN010000094.1:0-6115 GCA_035763245.1 Gammaproteobacteria bacterium
CGAATGGTTTAGGGGGTACCGGCAGTCCCCCTATGCCTATCCGCGTCCAACCCCGGGTTCTTGCCTATGAACGGACCCAGAATCGCTTCCAAGACCCCTCAGGGAGGCTGGCCTGCACCCTGGAACCCCCTTTCTCCCAGGGCCGGACCCGGGGCAGCGGGCAGCGACAGGCGCCT
The DNA here is from genome assembly GCA_035763245.1 of Gammaproteobacteria bacterium. Taxonomy (GTDB): domain Bacteria; phylum Pseudomonadota; class Gammaproteobacteria; order Natronospirales; family REEB76; genus DASUBN01. The sequence continues at coordinate 177 of DASUBN010000094.1, forward strand.
TCAGGACAACGCCAGCCTGCCCTTGGGCGTTATCTCCCACGTGGGCCCCTTGCTGCGGGTCCGGGACTGGGAGGGCACCGCTGTGCCGGAACTTAGGGTGGCGACCGCCAGCCTGGCGGACCGCTTGGCCGGCACTTGGTGACCGACCGGGGGGCCCTTACAATATGTGGCTTGGACTTTGAACCCGAGGTTTACATGAAAACGACCCGTATCTTCCTGATTTCCCTGGCGCTCGGCCTGGCCGGCGCCGGTACCGCCGCCTGGGGTGCCGAATCCGTCATGGCCCTGATCAGCAACGGCGAATCCGTGCAGAAAGAGGTGCTCGACACCAAGGCCGAGATGGAAGCCGCCGAGCAGAAGAACAAGGACCTGGCCGCCGAAGCCAACAAGCTGAAATCCGACCAGGAGCAGCTGACCAAGGACGTGGCCGCCTGGAAACAGGAAAACGCCGACCTCAGCCAGCGCGTGGCCGACTATAAGACCAACTGCAGCGCCGACAAGAAACTCAACCAGGACCAATACAACGCCTGCAAGGCGCAGATCGCGCAGTTGAATCAGGACATCACCAAGGTCAACAACGAGAACGCGGACCTGAACAAGCGCAATAAGGATATCAACGACCGTATTCCGAAGTACAACGCCGACATCCACGGCATCGGCGACAAGATCAAGGAAGGCTACGCCGCCTACAACGCGGCCCTGAAGAAGGAAGCCGCCTGGCTCGATCAGGCGCGGACCCAGATGTCGAGTTCCGCCTTCGCTTCCTACGGCAAGAAGGCCGGCTGCCCGGACGTGAACAAGAACACCAAGACCGCCGAGGCCATGATCCAGATGTCGGCCGAAGTGATTGCCTGCCTCAAGAAGGTCTCCGCGACCTGATCGACGGCGACAGCGCTAGAACTTAAAAACGCCCGGCTTTGCCGGGCGTTTTTTATGCCTGTATAGAAAAGTTATTCGGGACGGCCCGTCGTACTGCGCAATCCCTGCCCCGCACGCGGCCCAGGGCTGTCATCCTGACAGCCCGCTCAAAGCCGTGCTTTGAGCCCTGGCCGCCCGTCCGGCGCTGTGCGCCGGACCCCGGCGTTTTTTTATGCCCCTGGAAACGCGCTAGAAGCGGCGGCGTGGCGGCAAAGGGGGCGCGCGTAGCGGGCCTCAGCGCATGGCCATCTTATCGCTGTAATCGGAGCCTGGCCGCAGCCAGACCCTGAGATCCACGTAGCGGTTGTCCGCGGCGCTGTGCGCGCCCGGATGAGGCAGCAGCTCGCCGGCGCCGCCGAGCTGGATATCGCCCTTGGGTATGCCGAGGCGTCGTAGGTAATAGGCCACCGACTCGGCGCGCCACTTCGAGAGCAGGAAGTTGTAGTCTTCGGGACCGATCGCGTCGGTGTGACCGGTGATGTCCACCGACACCACCTGCATGCCACGGGCCTGCCAGTCCTTGAACGAGACCTTGAGCGCGGCGCGATTCTTGGCCGACAGGTGCGCCCGGTTGAACTTGAACGGCAGCGCCGTGTAGAGCTGCTGCATGTACGGCAGCGGCGGGATCTCGAGGTCCACGGGCGCGATCAGGGGTGCGAGACCCGGCGGGGACGCGCCGACCTGCGCCGTCGCGGGCGTCGGCGTCACGTGCGGATAGAGGAAGCCGAGCTCATCTTCCCTGCCCGCTTCATAGTGATGTTCCTGTTGGTACCGGCCGCTCTGCAGCTCATAGCAGAAGCCCTGCTTGTCGTCCTCCTTCAGGGGACGCAGTTGCACGCAGCCGCCGTCCACCGCGATCCAGGGCCTGCCGTTTTCCATGAGCCAGGCGCTGTCCGTCGGGCCGGACTGGCAGCCGGCGGCCAGGATGGCCATTGTGATCAACGCGGCGAACCGCAAACGCATGTGCATCACTCCACAAGGAACCTGCGGTGCCTGACCCCTGCCCAGGCAACGCCCCCGCGCCGCACTATGGACTGACACCATCGAGTTAACAATATTAGCCGAAAGACCCAAGGCGCTGCATTTTAAGCGGGTTTCTGCCTCGGCCAGCTCGCTTGGCCGGGAGCGTCCCTGGCACTGGATCCTTATCCCCGTCCTAAAGACCCTTAGGATCGCTGCCAAGCTCTGTTCTCCGGTTTGCCGCATCTTCGGCAAGGTTGGCAAGACTTCGCATCCTGAAATATCGGACTTACGACTTAGCTTACTCTCGGATGCGTCTAAGAAATCAATATAACTATTTGATTACTATCATAAATATTAATTTGTACTCGAAACTATTCAATCCTTTCGGTGTGGAAATATGAGGCCCATTTACTTTACATAATACTTTTTAACTGCTAAGCTATGATTGAAACGAACTGAAATAACAGGCGGTGCGCCATGACCGAGCAAGCCCACAACAACCAGATCGCGTTCCTCGAGGGAGCCTGGCAGGCGGTGCTCCAGGATGAGCCGCGGCTCTTCGAGAAAGCGCTGCTCGCAGACTTCGTGAGCGTCGGGGTGCTCGAGGGTCTGCCCGACTACACCACCCTCAAGAATGTTGTCGCCGAGTGCCACGGCCAGGAGGCCGTCCAGGAAAGCTACATCAAGTCCTTCCTGTCCCTGCGCAAGCGGTGGCAAGAGCTCACCACCGAGGCACGGCACGCCATCGTCGAGTCCAGCCGCCGGTGTGGGCTGCAGAACAACAACGGCCTCAAGCTCTCCCTGCTGGAAGACGACGAAGCCGCCCTCGCCATCCGCTGGGACACGGCCAACCGCCTCTATGCTGGCTGCCGTGAACTGGCCAATAAAGCCTGCCAGACGACGGGCCTGGAGATGGTCCAGCCTCGCGGACGGCCGCAACCCAGCGATTTCCGCGGCGCGGTGAACCGCGGCCAGCAGATCCTCGTGGCCCTGCTGCGCGAGCGCATCAACATCGACAAGACCGCGGTCACCCTGGCCGTGGGTCACGTCACGCCGGTGGCCAAGACCAAGCTCAAGAACAACCTGGCCGCCGCCTACCTGGAGGCCCTGGACAGTTTCCGGGCCGCCCTCTTCCACTGGATGATCTGCAACGTGGGCGCCTTTGCGGCCATCGAGCTCTTCAAGGACGTGGCCCCGAGCAAACCCCTCACCCCATTCCAGGAGAGCGTGCTCAAGGAGCACGTCGAAGGCGCCCTGCAGCCCTTCAAGCAGGAATACGAAGCGCTGCGCGCGGCGGTGGAGGACCTGTCCGACCCCACCATTTACGAGAAGGTTCGCCGCTGCTTCGAAGCTGACAAATTGGTGCATTGAACCCGAGTATTGCTGGAGGTCTTTAAAGGCCCACAGGGGAGGCCGGATCAAACCGGCCTGGCAGAGCGGAAGCCCACCTTACGGTGGGCTTTTTTTATGCCCACAGGGTTGGGATTGACAGATTCATAACTAATAAGTTATGAATATGCCATGCGCACGACCTCAGACAGCCTGTTCACTGCCCTCGCCGACGCTACCCGGCGCACGCTCCTGGAACGCCTGATCCGGGATGGCGAGCAGACGGTGCATGCCCTCACCGCCGGCGCCGGCGTCTCCCAGCCCGCCGTCTCCAAGCACCTCGCGATGCTGAAGCAGGCCGGCCTGGTGCGCCCCCGGCGCCTTGGCCGCGAAACCCATTACCGCGCCGAACCCAAGGGATTGAAGCCCCTGGCGGACTGGATGGCCCACTACACGGCCTTCTGGGAAGAGCGCCTTGACCGGCTCGAAAACCTGCTGGACAGGATGGACCAATGAACGGGACCGGAACCCGCTCCGTGGTGGTGGAACGCGACCTCTCCCACCCACCCGAGAAAGTCTGGCGCGCCCTCACCATCAGCGAACTCATGGCCGAGTGGATGCTGCCGAACGACTTCCGGCCCACGGTAGGACACAAATTCAGCCTGCGCACGCAGCCCGTGGCCGACTGGGACGGCGTGGTGGCGGGCGAGGTGCTGGAAGTGGAACCGCCCTCACGCCTCGTTTACCGCTGGGGCGTGGGTGACGAGGCGACCGGCATACACACCGTGGTTATCTGGACCCTCACCGCCACCGGGCGCGGCACCCATCTGCGCATGGAGCAGACGGGTTTCCGCCCTGAGCAGGAGCGCAATTACCAGGGCGCCAAATACGGCTGGAACAAGTTCTTCGGGGCCCTGGAACAGGTCCTGATGCGTACAGATTGAAATCCAACTGCCTCATCCAAGGAGCCATACCGTGAACATCGTCTTATGGGTTCTGCAGATCCTTCTCGCCCTGCACACCGTCATGGGGGCGATTTGGAAGTTCACTCATTCCGCTCAGACCGTGCCCTCCTTGGGCGCGATCCCCCGGGGCGTCTGGCGTGGGATGAGCGTCGTCGAGCTCCTCTGCAGCCTGGGCCTGATCCTCACGGCCTATGCGCCGCTCGCGCTCCTCACCCCCCTCGCCGCGCTTGGCATCGGCCTGGAGATGCTTTTCCTGTGCACGGTGCATCTGCGCTCCGGCGCCACGAAACATGGCCAGATGGTCTATTGGCTGGTGGTGGCCGCCCTCTGCGCGGTCGTCGCCTACGGCCGGTTCGCAGTCACGACTTGAAGGATACCTGCGAGGAAAACGGACGCTTCAACGGGCTCTCGGGGCGGGATAGGGTTCGTCCAGCACGGCAGAACCCGTCTCCAGCACCGACTTCAGGTTCGAGAGCACCTTCGGCCAGCCCCCCGACACCGCCTCGATGAACTTGGAGGGCTCGCGTTCGATGCTGTGGGTGATGGAAAGTTTGACGGCACCCGCCATGGGCTCGAGTTCCAGGGTACACAGCGACGCGCCTTCTGCCTCGAGTTCCGGTTTGAACACGTTCTGCCAGCGGATCACCAGCCGGCGGGGTGGGTCGGACTCCAGGATCTCGCCGTCATCCATGATCTGGCCGTCCGGGGAGAGGTTCTGCCACCCGGACCCCACTATCCACTCGCTCTTGCAGTGGCATCCGAACCAATATTGCTTCATGAACTCGACGCCGGTCAGGGCCGCCCACAGCTTCTCCGGCGTCGTACGGATGTAGGTGACATAGACAAAGGTTGATTTAGCCATCGGTCCTCTCCAGCCGTTGCTTCAGCTCCGCCAGCGCCTTCAAGCGCGGCTTCTCGAACTTGGCGATCCAGCGCTCATAGATCTCCTGTAGCGGTACGGGATTCAGGAAGTGCAGTTTCTCGCGGCCACGCCGCTGGGTGGCCACCAGGTTCACCGCCTCCAAGATATCCAGGTGCTGCGTCACCCCCTGCCGCGTCATGTCCAGGTGTTCGCACAGCTCGTTGAGGCTGCGGCCATCGTGGGCGTGCAGCAGGTCCAGGAGCCTGCGGCGGCTGGGATCCGCCAGGGCCTTGAACAGGGCATCGGTGTTGCGGCGCTCTGTCATGCATTACACGCAAGTGATTACTTGCCTGAAGTATAGGCAAGTATTTACTTGCATGTCAAGCAACACCGATCACGCCTCCGTGCAATGAAAAGGATCTGCCCGTGGGTGGGCCTTTGCGATCAATGGCGCGCCCGGGTCCGGCGCATGCGCCGGACGGTTTCGCCAGGTGCTCGAAGCGCAGCTTCGAGCGGGTATACAGGGATGTGTGCCCTGGACCGCGAGCGGAGCTGGATGCGTAGCGCTGCGGCCGGGCCATACTGTTACGGGGTGATTTCTTGAAGATAGCCAGTTGGAATGTGAATAGCCTGCGCGCTCGCATGGCGCACGTGGTCGCGTGGCTGGAAGCACAGCGTCCCGACATACTCGCACTACAAGAGATAAAGATGACCGACATGGAATTCCCGGCGCTGGAGTTCGACCGGCTGGGCTACCAGGCCATCTGCTCGGGCCAGCCGAGCTACAACGGCATGGCGCTGCTGACCCGGCAGGATTGCGATGATGTCTGCACCGCCCTCCCGGATTTCACCGATCCGCAGCGGCGGGTGCTCGGAGCCAAGGTCGGCGACCTCTACGTGCT
>DASUBN010000095.1:0-2510 GCA_035763245.1 Gammaproteobacteria bacterium
CGCCGCGTACCAGCCGAACACCAGTGCCGGGATCACGCTGACCCAGGCGAGCGCCTCCGCGACCGAGCTCCAGTCGTCGTTCGCATGACCGGCAAGGAAGAGCGGCAGGGCGCACATCAGCCCGAAGGTGCCGGCCTTGCCCGCCCACTGCACGTCCATGCGCCTACCGCCGGCGGCAGCGACGTAGAGGAACCCGGCGGCGACGAGCGCCTCCCGCAGAAGGGCGATGACCGCCACCCATAACGGGACGGCCCCCACGGCGATGATCGAAACTGCCGCGACGCCGAGCAGGATCCTGTCGGCGAGGGGATCCAGGACCTTCCCCACGTTGGACACCTGGTTGAAATGGCGGGCCACGTAACCGTCTACGCCGTCGGTCACCCCCAACCCGGCGAGCAGCAGCGCCGCCGGGTACCACCCCGCGTGGTGCGTACGGAGCAGGAGCACCACGAACAGGGGTACGCAGCCCAGCCGTACCAGGGTGATCAGGTTCGGGACCGTGAGGATGCGGCTCTCCCCGCCGGGCGCTTCCTCGGTCATGAGCGGAGTCTAGGGTTACGCCTCTGACTCGGACGTGGCTTCCACGGTCCGCTTGCATGCGTGGACTCTGACGTTGACGTTAGAGTCGGATACTCATGGCGCGACAGCTTGACACGAACCCGCGGGTTCCCGGGCCTCGATACAAGTGGGTGGCGCTGTCGAATACGACCCTCGGCGTCTTGATGGTCACGATCAACCAGTCGATCCTTCTCATCTCCCTGCCCAACATCTTCCAGGGAATCCACCTCGACCCTCTCAGCCCCGGCAACACCTCTTACCTCCTTTGGCTCCTGATGGGTTTCATGCTCGTCACGGCGGTGCTCGTGGTGAGCTTCGGACGGGTGGGCGACATGTACGGCCGGGTGCGGATGTACAACCTCGGCTTCGCAGTGTTCACTCTGTTCTCGATCCTTCTCTCCGTCACTTGGATGCAAGGCACGGCCGCGGCGGTATGGCTGATCGTGATGAGGGTGTTCCAGGGTGTGGGCGGAGCCCTTCTGTTCGCCAACTCCAGTGCCATCCTCACCGACGCCTTCCCGCCCCTCGAGCGAGGAAAGGCGATGGGTATCAACGGCGTGGCAGCCGTAAGCGGATCCTTCATCGGCCTGATCCTGGGCGGCCTCTTGGCCCCGGTCGAGTGGCATCTGGTGTTTCTCGTGTCGGTGCCGGTCGGACTGTTCGCAACGATCTGGGCGTACCTGAAGCTGCACGACAACGGCGTCCGCACTCCGTCGCGAATCGACTGGGCAGGCAACGTCACCTTCGCGATCGGGTTGGTGTCGATGCTGGTCGGCATCGTCTACGCGATCCAGCCTTACGGCCACCACACGATGGGATGGACCAACCCGTTCGTCATCGGCACCATCGCAGGAGGGGTCTTGCTCCTCGCGATCTTCGTTTGGGTCGAGTTCCGGGTGCCGGACCCGATGTTCAAGTTGCGGCTGTTCCGGATCAGGGCCTTCACGGCGGGAAACATCGCAGGTGCACTGGGGGCGACCGGAAGGGGCGGTCTCCAGTTCGTCCTCATCATCTGGCTGCAAGGCATCTGGCTGCCCCTGCACGGCTACAGCTTTGCGGAGACGCCGCTTTGGGCGGGCATCTACATGATCCCCCTGACGGTCGGCTTCCTGGCGGTGGGCCCGGTCTCCGGGATCCTCTCCGACCGGTTCGGTGCCCGGCCCTTTGCGACCGCGGGGCTTGCGGTCAGCGCTGCGGCGTTCCTCCTCATGAACATGCTCCCCATCGACTTCGGGTATCCCGCTTTCGCCGCTCTGATCCTCACTTGGGCGCTAGGGACCGGACTGTTCATGTCGCCCAACCAGGCGGGTGTGATGAACAGCCTTCCACCGGATCAGCGCGGTGCCGGCGCGGGCATGCTCGCCACGTTCCAGAACTCCGCACAGGTGCTGTCGATGGGGGCGTTCTTCACCGTCATCACCCTCGGTCTCGCAGCCAGCCTGCCCAGCCATCTCTACAGCGGCCTAGTGGCCCAGGGAGTGCCCGCCGGAGCCGCCAAGGCGGTCGCCGGGCTGCCCCCGATCGGCACCCTGTTCGCCGCGTTCCTCGGATACAACGCCATCCAGATCGAGCTGGGGCACTCGGGAGCCTTGGCCGGTCTGCCCCACTCCAAGGCCGCCTACCTCACCGGCCGGCAGTTCTTCCCGCGACTCATCTCTGCGCCCTTCGCCAACGGCCTCCACCTTGCTCTCCTCTTTGCCGCGGGCGTCACCATCGCGGCCGCGGTCGCCTCGTTGCTGCGGGGCGGTGTGTACTTCCACCAACGGGAACCGCTCGCCGACGAGATGGCGCAGGGCATGTCCGCAGTCGCCGAAGTGACGGGCGCCGAAGTGGTCGCGGCGGACACAGCGGTCGCCGATGCCGCCACGGGAGGTGGCGCCTCGTGACACGCGCGACGGCAGCCGGTCACCGCAAGAGCCCGTTGCTGGGCATCAGCAAGGCCGCCGAGGAAT
>DASUBN010000096.1:0-5076 GCA_035763245.1 Gammaproteobacteria bacterium
GGGCATCGGCTGCTGATGGCACCGGGGGCCCGGCGCACCGAAGTGGCGCGGCAACTGATCGGCAAGGCGCTTGAGGTCGCCAAGGAACTGCGCGCCTCATCCATCCACTGCTTGTTCCCACTGGAAGATGAGCTGCCGGACTGGAATGCCGCCGGCTTCCTCACCCGCCGGGACTGCCAGTTCCACTGGCATGACCGGGGCTACCGGGACTTCGAACATTTTCTGCAGGGCTTCACCGCCGACAAGCGCAAGAAGGTGCACCGGGAGCGACGTCGCATCGCCGAGGCCGGCATCCGCCTTCAGGCGATACAGGGCGGCGAGCTGGACGATCGCCTGATGGACGCGCTGTATCGCTTCTATGTCGCCACCTATGCCAAACGCGGCCGGGATAGCTACCTCACCCGGGAGTTCTTCGAGGAACTCGTGCGTACCATGCCGGACTCACTGGTGACCTTCTTCGCCTTCCACGCGGGCGTGCCGGTCGCGGCAGCCATCTGCCTCAAAGGCGGCGACACCCTCTACGGCCGCCACTGGGGCTCGGAACAGGAGTTCCACAGCCTGCACTTCGAGACCTGCTACTACCAAGGCATCGAGTACTGCATCCGCACGGGACTGAAGCATTTCAACCCCGGCACCCAGGGCGAGCACAAGATCAGCCGCGGCTTCGAGCCGGTCTATACCTACTCCACTCACTGGCTGGCGCGGCCGGAATTCCGGGCCGCCATTGACGAATACCTGCGGCGGGAACAGCATCAGATAGCCGCCTATTTCCACGAGACGGAGGCGCACCTGCCCTTTCATGTATCCCACGACTCCTGAACTTCCTCGGCGCTGACATGCGACTGCCGCCGCTCTGCCTGATACGTCCGAAAGATCCCCCGGAGACGTTCCCGGATCCACGCCGCGCCCTGCAGGATCCGGATGGACTCCTGGCGGTGGGCGGCGACCTCTCGCCGGCGCGGCTGCTCTACGCCTATCGCCACGGCATCTTCCCCTGGTACCACGCGGACCAGCCCATCCTCTGGTGGTCGCCTGACCCGCGCGCCGTGCTCTTCCCCGCCGAGCTGCATGTCAGCCGCTCCCTGCGCCGGCGCATGGCGAAGGACGGATACCGCGCGACTTTAGACACCGCTTTCAGCGAGGTGATGCAGGCCTGTGCCGGCCCCCGCCCCGGGCAGCCGGAGGGCGGCACCTGGATATCGCCCGCCATGCAAGCGGCCTATGTGGAGCTGCACCGCCTGGGACATGCCCACTCCGTGGAAATATGGATCGAGGACGAACTCGCCGGCGGACTCTATGGCGTCGCCATCGGCCGCGTGTTCTTCGGTGAATCCATGTTCAGCCGCCGGACCGATGGGTCCAAACTCGCGCTCGTCCACCTCGCCCGGCAGCTCGGCGCCTGGGGCTATCCGCTCATCGACTGCCAGGTGCACTCGGAACATCTCGCGAGCCTGGGCTGCGTGCGCATCCCGCGCCCTGACTTCCTTGCCCTGCTGGCAGAACACTGCACCGCGCCGGGGCATCCCGCGCCCTGGCGCTTCGACGCGGAGGGGACCGCCTGATGTCCCGCGCGTCCTCCGAGTCCTTGAGCCTCTACATCACCCCGGAGCACCCCTGCGGCTACCTGCAGGACCGGTTGGCGCGCACCGTGTTCGTGGACCCGGATCTCGCCATGGATAGCCGGCTCTACAGCCTGCTCGCGGTGCATGGCTTCCGGCGCAATGGTCCGAACGTGTACAAGCCCCACTGCGAACACTGCCAGGCCTGTGTGCCGCTCAGGGTTGTGGTGGAGGGGTTCGAGCCCACCCGGGGCCAGCAGCGGGTATGGAAGCGTAACCGCGACCTCGCGGTCAGGATACTGCCCGCTGAAAGCCGTCCCGAGCATTACGCGCTCTATAAGCGCTACCTGGCGTCCCGTCACGCGGGCGGCGGCATGGACGGCTCAGGGGAAGAGGAATATGCGCATTTCCTCACATGCCCCTGGGGCCGCTCGCGCATGGTGGAGATGCGCACCGGCGAGACCCTGGTCGCGGTGGCCGTGATGGACGAGCTGGACGAGGCTCTATCCGCGGTCTACACCTTCTATGAACCCCAACTGACCCGGCGCAGCCTCGGCACCTACGCCGTGCTATGGCAGATAGCCGAGGCGCGGCGCCGCGGGCTCAAATGGCTGTATCTCGGCTACTGGATCGCCGCCAGCCGCAAGATGGCCTACAAGGACCGTTTCCGGCCCCACGAGACGCTGGGCCCCGGGGGCTGGGCGCGTGTTGAATAGCGGCCGGGATTACGGCAGAATCTGCGCGCCCGAAAGACACCCCTCAAGGGAATATGGCCAAAGAAGAAAGCATCCAGATGGAAGGCAAGGTCGTGGAGACTCTGCCCAACACCACGTTCCGGGTCGAGCTCGACAACGGCCATGTGGTGCTCGCCCATATCTCCGGGCGCATGCGCAAGCATTACATCCGCATTCTTACCGGTGACAGAGTCACCGTTGAGCTAACGCCTTACGACCTTACCAAGGGTCGTATTGTCTTCCGCGGCAAGTAGAACCTCCTTAGCCGTCCCTGGTGCCCCAACCAGCTCCGCCTGCGGAGCTGCGCTCCCTGCTTTGCACGCAGCCCAGATCGGTGTCCTGCCGCCCGTTCATCGCATGCGATGAACCCATGGCAGACCGTTCGCGCATGCGGCGCACCCGCGGGAAGTGATCACAATCTAGCCGTCCCTGGCGCTGTGCCCGGCCCCGCTCCTGCGGGGCGAGAGCGCATGCGGCTACCCACGGTAAATAAAAGAGATGCCGCCCAGTGGGCGGCATCTTCGTCTTTCCAGACCGATCAATGTTCTTCCGAGTGCGCCGGAGCCGGCAGCTTCGGCGTGGCCGGCTCGGTGTGGATGTGGAATTCCCCGTCCACCACGCTCACGGAGACCTTGCCGCCCTGGGCCAGCTTGCCGAACAAGAGCTCCTCCGCCAGGGGTCTCTTCAGCACCTCCTGGATCACCCGCGCCATGGGCCGCGCCCCCATCTTGGGGTCGTAGCCGCGGGCCGCAAGCAGCTTGCGGGCGGCCTCGTCCACTTCCAGGCTCACGCCCTTCTGCTCCAGCTGGTCCTCCAGCTCGATGACGAACTTGTCCACCACCCGGGCCACGGTGCGCTCGTCCAGGTTGTTGAAAGGGATGATGGCGTCGAGCCGGTTGCGGAACTCCGGGCTGAACAGGCGACGGATGGCCTCCATGCCGTCCGGCGAATGGTCCTGCTGGGTGAAGCCGATGGAAGCCCTTGCCATCTCCTGGGCACCGGCGTTGGTGGTCATCACCAGGATCACGTTGCGGAAGTCCGCCTTGCGGCCGTTGTTGTCGGTCAGCACGCCGTGGTCCATCACCTGCAGTAGCAGGTTGAAGACCTCGGGATGTGCTTTCTCGATCTCATCCAGCAGCAGCACGCAGTGCGGGTGCTTCAGGATGGCGTCGGTGAGCAGGCCGCCCTGGTCGAAGCCCACGTAACCCGGCGGCGCACCGATGAGCCGGGAGACGGTGTGCCGCTCCATGTACTCGGACATGTCGAAGCGCACGAACTCGATGCCCATGATGAGCGCCAGCTGGCGCGTCACCTCGGTCTTGCCGACGCCGGTGGGGCCGGAGAACAGGAAAGAGCCGATGGGCTTGCTCTCGTTGCCGAGCCCCGAGCGCGACATCTTGATGGCCGAACCGAGGGAGCCGATGGCCTTGTCCTGGCCGTAGATCACGAGCTTCAGGTCCCGCTCCAGGTTGCGCAGACCCTCTTTGTCGGAGGCCGAGACGCTCTTCGGGGGGATGCGCGCGATCTTGGCCACGATCTCCTCGATGTCCTGCACTGTCACGGTGCGGCGGCGCTTGGCGGCGGGCTTCAAGCGCATGTTGGCGCCGGCCTCGTCGATCACGTCGATGGCCTTGTCAGGCATGTGCCGGTCGTTGATGAAGCGCGCGGCGAGGTCGGCCGCAGTCTCCAGCACCTTATTGGGGTACTTCACCCCGTGGTGCTCCTCGAACTTATGGCGCAGGCCCTTCAGGATGCGCGCCGTCTCCTCCACCGTGGGTTCCGGCACATCGATCTTCTGGAAGCGGCGCGCCAGCGCCCGGTCCTTCTCGAAGATGCCGCGGTATTCCTGGTAGGTAGTCGAGCCGATGCACTTCAGGCCGCCGTTCTGCAGCACCGGCTTGATGAGGTTCGAGGCGTCCATCACGCCGCCGGAAGCGGCGCCGGCGCCGATCACCGTGTGGATCTCGTCGATGAACAGGATCGCATCAGGGTCCTTCTTGAGCTCGGCCATCACACCCTTGAGGCGCTTCTCGAAGTCGCCGCGGTACTTGGTGCCGGCGATGAGCGCGCCCATGTCGAGCGAATACACGGTGGCGTCGCGCAACACCTCGGGCACCTTGTCCTCGACGATGAGCAGCGCCAGTCCCTCGGCCAGCGCGGTCTTGCCCACGCCGGCCTCGCCCACGAACAGCGGGTTGTTCTTGCGGCGCCGGCACAGCACCTGGATGGTGCGCTCGATCTCGTGCTCGCGGCCGATGAGCGGGTCGATCTTGCCTTCCTTGGCGAGCTGATTGAGGTTGCTGGCATAGAGCTCGAGCGGGTTGCGCCCGGTCTTGCCGCCGCCCTCCTCATCCTCCTCACCCGCTTCCTGGGAGACTTCGCGACCCTCCTCGTCGTGCACCTTGGAGATGCCGTGTGAGATGTAGTTCACCACGTCGAGGCGGCTGACGCCATGGCGGCCCAGTAGGTAGACCGCGTGGGATTCTTTCTCGCCGAAGATCGCCACCAGCACGTTGAGGCCGGTGACCTCCTTCTTGCCGGAGGACTGGATGTGCAGCACCGCCCGCTGCAGCACCCGCTGGAAACCCAGGGTCGGCTGCACGTCGACTTCGTCCGAATCGATGCGCGGAGTGGACTCCTGCACGTAGTCGCCGAGTTCGCGACGCAGGTTCTCCACCTCGACGCCGCAGGCGCGCAGCACCTCGTTCACCTGGGGCAGGTCCAGGAGCGCGAGCAGAAGGTGCTCGACGGTGATGAACTCATGCCGCTGCACGCGGGCTTCC
>DASUBN010000097.1:0-6855 GCA_035763245.1 Gammaproteobacteria bacterium
CGGTGGGGTCGCCGGAGAATTGCTCTACGAGTTGACCCTGGAAGTCCACCACCAACGCCGCCGAGTACGGGACTGACAGGCGGCGGGAGCCCAGGGAGCCCACCAGCAGCACGAAGACGATGACGGTGATGACGCAGTTGATGACCAGACGGCAGAGGAAATCCCACAACTTCCACATTCCGCCGAAGATATGCACGAAGAAGTTCTTCTCGCTCATGGAACCTGCAATCCTTTTCTTGGCCTTGGACCCGTTGGGACGACTTCAATTATGCTCCACTACCTCAGTGGTGGCGGCATCGATTATCTCAAGTATCTTGGGCAGCCAGGCCTCGTGCTCGGGCTTCATGAGACAGGACCGCAGCGCCGTGACGGTCTCCGCGTCCGCCGCGAGACCAGGCCACCATGCCCCCGCCAAGCGCTCCGGAAGCTTCACGAGTGCGAGGTGCAAGTGTCGCTGCGCCGCCGCGTTGAATACCGCCTGCGCCCGCTCTCCCACCTGACGACGGCCGGTGCCCTTGAGAGTCCAGATGACTATATCCAGTTCCGGCTCCATGCCCGGCGACTGGCGCGCGTCGTGGCTCAAGGCCCGGTGCAATCCCAAGGCGGCATTGCGGCCGGCGGCCAGGTCGCGCGCGAAATCGCCGCCCCGGATCATGGGCAGGAGTTTTTGGGTGGCCCACAGCGCCACCGCTGCGGCACCGGCTCGGGAGCACTCCAGGCTGATCTCGCCCAAGTGCAGTTCTGCCGAGGTGAAATAGGTATAAGGCGAGTCGTGCTTGTAATAGCGCCCCACGGCGGGGTCCCGGAACAGGACGCAGCCGCAACCATAGGGCTGTAACCCGTGTTTGTGGGGATCCACCACGATGGAATCCGCCTGTGCTGCGGCGTCGTAAGCAGCCCGGGTTGCCGCGCCCAGGTTATCCGCCAGCGTGAAATAGCCGCCGTAAGCGGCGTCCACGTGCACCCTGAAACCGTACTTGTCGCGGAGCTTCAGGATCTCGTGCAACGGATCCACGGCGCCCAGGGCGGTGTTGCCCAGGGTCGCCACCACGGTGGCGACGCGCTCCTGCTTCAGGAGATCCTCCAGGGCGTCGAGGTCCATGCGCCCGGCCGCGTCCACCGCCACGCTCTTGACAGGCATGCCCAGCACCTCACACATGCGGCCATGGGTGTAGTGGGCCTGGGAGGAAGCGAGCACGAGACCTGCGGGTCTGGTATGACGCGCCACCCAGAGGGCCTCCAGGTTCGCGATGGTGCCACTGGCCGACAGATGCCCAAGGTGTTCGCCGTAACCGAACATGGCGGCGATGGCGGCCACCGCTTCCCGTTCGAGCGCGGAACTCGCGCGGCCGCCGTCCAGGGCGTGGTTGTTGGGGTTGATCCACAAGGCCAGCATGTAGGCGAGACGCGCCATGGCATGGGGCGGCTTCAGCATCTGCCCGGCGTAGAGCGGATGGGGATAGGGATAGTTGTCCTGCATGCGCCGCGCGGTCTCGAGCAGCACCTCGCGCGCCTTGGGCGGGAGCGGCGCCGGCTTGAACTCCGGCAGATCCGCGAACCCTCGTTCCAGGGTCGCGAGCGCTTCGTCCAGCAGCTTGAGTCCATCCCGTTCCAGCATGATGCCCGCCTCCGTGATCAACGATCCCCGCTCTTCGCGGGCATGAGCATGAGCTGCCGCAGGTCATGCTGCAGCACCGCCTGTTGCGAGGGGTCGCGGGTCGCGTTGAGGAGCCCCTTGTAGAGGTTGCGAGCGTCGTCCACGTAACCCGCCTTGGCGAGCATCTGCGCCGCCTGATAGCGCGCGGTCTGGGCCCATTGATCCATCGAGTAAGGATCGAGCAACATGGCGGAGCGCAGGTAGAATTCCGCCGCCTTCGCATAGTCGCCGAGCGCCTTGTAGGAATCCGCGGTCCAATACAGCATCTGCCGGCGCTGCTCCGGTACCAAGGGCATCTTGAGCAGCGCCTCGAAGAACGGGAGCGCATCCTTGTCCCGGTGCAGGGTCTGCAGATCGAACAGTACCTGCAGCACGTCGTCCGCATCCAACGGTGCATCCTTGGGGGCGGATGAGGCTTCGGCGGCGGTAGCAGATGCGGATACCGGCTGCTTCGGCTCCAGGAGCTCCTTCAGGGCCGCGACGCCCGCATCCGGATCGCCGCCCAGGATGAACACGTGGGCGCGTTTCAGCTGCCAGGCGCTCGGGGTCGTGTCAGGAGGGGGTGCATCGAGCCCCTGCATGAGCCGCGAAGCGAGCGGGATGTTCGGGATGTCCAGCACGTCGTCCACCAGAAAATAGCGCACGTCCGCCGGGATGCTGGCAACGTCCTTGAAGCGAGAGGAATCGAGATACAGACGGCGCAACACCACCCCCCCGAAGCGCTGCTTCTGGATGAGAGTGGCGAACTGCCAATGGGCGACCTTCGCCTGCCGCGGATCCGCCGCGTGATAGGCCACCACCGTGAACAGCGCGGCAGCACGGATGGGATCCGAGTCATAGAGATTGGACGCCGCGACGAACCAGGCCTGATCGTCCCCCACCACGAGCTGCAGCTCGTTGCCGAGCTCGTCGCCGTAGCTCGCGTAGGCATCCCAGAGCATGTCGGGGGTGAGCTTGAACACGTCGTCCTGATCCAGGAGCCCTGCCTGGATGCCGAGTCCGTTCTGCAGCGCGCTGATGCGCGCCGCCGGGTTCTTGAGGTCGTCGGCGGCTTCGGCGGCGATCACCCAGGCATGTACCCGCTCGGTCTGGCCCGCCTTTCTGTCGCTGCCGATCTTCACCGCCTGGCCCAGGGCGTCAGCCGGTGCGAGTTCACCGGCGCGCAGCGCCGCGAGCAGGGCCAGCATGTCCGCTTCCGGGCCCTGCACATCCTGCAGCACGTCGAGCGCCGCCTGGGGTTGCTGGGTCTTGAGGAACAGGCGTGCTTCGAGCAGCGGCCAATCGCCGCTGTCCTTGGGATAGTCCTGACGGTAGCGGATCACAGCCGTCTGCGCGTCCGGCAGGCGGTCATTGGCGATGTAGCTGCGGATAATGAGCCGGCGGAGTAGCGCCAGCTCCCGGTCGTCGGGCGGCGACTTCGCGTCCAACACCAGCGGCAGTATGAGCGCACGGGCCTTCCCGCCATCGCCCAGGTGCAGCCAGGCATCGGCGGCCTGCATCTCCTCCCAGACGCGGAAGTCCGGCCCCGCGCCCTTGGGCAGTTGCCCGGCCCGGTCGATCACCGCATGCCAATCCTCCCCCGCCTGATATATATAGATGCGCTCCCGCTCCCAACTCATCCAGCCCACTGGATCCGCGGCGAACTCCGGCTGGTCCTGGTCCATAAGCTTGAGCGCCAGCGTGGGCGCTCCGGCGGAGGCCATGGCGCTGACCGTCTGGAGCGTGATCAGGTTGGGATCGGCCGACGGAACGGTACTCGCAGCAGGGGCTGCCACGGTCTCCGCCGGTGCCGGCGCGGATGCATGCGGCCTGCTCTTTGGCTTGTGCTTCTTATGCTTGGGTGCCGCCCAAGCTGCCGCCACGCATGCGGCAAGGGCGAAGACAACGAGGATGCGGATGCGTAGCGGCATGGCTTTAGTATGCTGCAAACAAGAACGGGCGCCGAGGCGCCCGTCGTTGTTGCTGCGTGCCAACCCCGGCCCGACTTACACTTTCTCGCGGATGCGAGCCGCCTTGCCGGCCAGATCGCGCAGGTAGTAGAGCTTCGCGCGGCGCACGTCGCCCTTGCGCTTCACTTCGATACCGCCGATGGATGGGCTGTGGGTCTGGAAGGTGCGCTCCACGCCCTCGCCGTGCGAAACCTTGCGCACCGTGAAGGAGGAGTTGAGCCCGCGGTTCTTCATGGCGATGACCAAGCCCTCGAAGGCCTGCAGCCGCTCTCGCTCGCCGTCCTTCACCTTGACCTGCACCACCACCGTGTCGCCGGGCTCGAAGGCAGGGATCTGCTTGAGCTGGGCGTTCTCGATTTCCTGGATGAGCTTATTCATGCCTGCATACCTTTGTGCAAAGACCGTTACTTACCTACCGACTGTCCGCGGATGAATTCCGCCAACAGCGCTTCCTGTTCCTCGTCCAACGCCAACCTCTGCAAGAGGTCCGGTCGCCGCTGCCAGGTCCGCCCCAGCATCTGCTGTAGCCGCCAACGGCGTATGGCCGCGTGGTCCCCGGAGAGCAACACCTCCGGCACCTTCATCCCGTCCAGCACTTCCGGCCGGGTGTAGTGAGGGCAGTCCAGCAGGCCGTTCTCGAACGAATCCTGGGCCGCCGATTCATCGTCGTTCAGCGCTCCGGGGATGAGACGCGCCAGGGCGTCGATCATCACCAGTGCCGGCAGCTCGCCGCCGGAGAGCACGTAATCGCCGATGGACCATTCCTCGTCCACCTCGGTCTCCAGGAGCCGCTCGTCGACTCCCTCGTACCGGCCCGCCACCAACACCAGCGCGGGTACCTTCATCAATTCCCTCACCGCCGCCTGGTCCAGCTTCCGGCCCTGGGGGCTCAGATAGATGACCTTGGCGCCGGCGCCGGCCTTCTCCCTCGCCTCGCGGATTGCCGCGCGCAGGGTCTCGACCTTCATCACCATCCCGGGACCGCCGCCGTAGGGCCGGTCGTCCACCGTCTTGTGACGGTCGGTGGCATGGTCGCGCGGGTTGGATGTGCCCACCTGCAGCAGACCGCGCTCCACCGCGCGTCCCGTGACACCGAACTGGAGCAATGCTTCCACGCTCTCGGGAAACAATGTGACCACTTCGATCTTCATCACGGCCTCTCAGAAACCCGGATCCCAATCCACCGTGATGATCCCGGCGTCGAGGTCGACGCCCTTGATCACCTGGCCCTGGATGAACGGGATGAGGCGTTCCCGTTCCCCCTTCACCACCAGCACATCGTTGGCGCCGGTGGCCATCAATCCATCTACCTTGCCGAAGCTCTGGCCCCCGACGTAGCGGACCTCCAAACCCATGAGGTCTGCCCAGTAATACTGGCCGGGCTCCGTGTCACCCAGCTGGTCGCGCCACACCGCGATCTCGACGCCTAGGAGCGCGGCGGCCTGGTCGCGATCGGCGACACCCTTGAGCATCGCAATCAGTCCCTTGCCGTGGGGGCGGCATTCCACCACCTCCCTTTCCTTCCACCCTTCCGGGAGCTTAAGCTGCCAGGGAGAGTAGTCGGCGATCGCTTCACGCGGTTCCGTCCAGGAGAGGAGCTTGATCCAACCCTTGACGCCGAACGGCCCGCCGAACTTGCCGATGACGATGCGCTTGCGCTCACCGTTCATGCGGGCTTACAGAGCGACCTTGTGCTCCTTGAGCAGGTACTGCACCCGCTCTGAGGGCTGGGCGCCCTTGGACAACCAGTGCTTGATGCGTTCCGCATCCACGCGCAGGGTCTCCTCGTGACTCGCGGCCAGCGGGTTGTAGAAACCAAGGCGCTCGATGTAACGGCCGTCACGGGCGTTGCGCTTGTCGGTCGCCACCACGTGATAGAAGGGGCGCTTCTTGGCGCCGCCACGGCTCAGACGAATGGTCACCATGTAAATCCGATCCTCTCAAAACTTTTGATTACGAACTGGCCGGGTCTTTGGCCCGGCTCCCGCGCTTCGCATCCTGCTTCGCGCGCAGACCAGGGCATGCCTGCCGAACCGCCCACCAGAAAAAGAGCACGGTATTTTACGGGAATTTTAAGAAAAGTGAAGGGGTTACGTGTGTCTGGGGACCCGGAAACCCGGTCTTTTGGGCAGAAAATCGCCTAAAAGGGCCCGGCACGGGAGTTCAGCGAGGACCAAAGCCTGTGGGGGGCATGCGGCCCTTTAGGCCTCTAAGCATCTTGGCCATCCCACCGCCGCTCATCTGTTTCATCACTTGGGCCACCTGGTCGTACTGCTTGAGGAGGCGGTTCACCTCCTGCACCTGGGTGCCGGAACCCAAGGCGATGCGTCGGCGCCGGGAGCCGTTGAGGAGGTCGGGCTTGGCCCGCTCGCCAGGAGTCATGGAGTTGATGATGGCGATCTGCCGCTTCAGTTCCTTATCCCCGAACTGCCCTTGGGCCCTGCCGGCCATGGCCGCACCGCCCGGCAGCTTATCCAGCATGGCGCCGATGCCACCCATGGATGCGACTTGCTGCAGTTGATCGCGAAAATCCACGAGATCGAAACGCTTGCCGGACCTGAGTTTCTGCACCAGCTCCGCGCCCTTCTCCTTATCTAGCTTGGCCTGGGCTTGCTCCACCAGCGCGAGTACGTCGCCCATGCCGAGGATGCGCGATACCACCCGCTCCGGCTGGAAGGCCTCGAGGGCAGCGCTGTCCTCGCCCACTCCCATGAACTTGATGGGCACGCCGGTGATGTGGCGTACCGAGAGCGCCGCGCCGCCGCGGGCGTCGCCGTCAGCCTTGGTGAGGATCGCGCCCGTGAGCGGCAGTGCTTTCCCGAACTCGGCGGCGGCGTTGGCTGCATCCTGCCCCGCCATGGCGTCGATGATGAAAAGGGTCTCGCGGGGAGAGACAGCCGCATGGATGCGCTTGACCTCCTCCATCAGCTCCGCGTCCACGTGCTGGCGGCCGGCGGTATCCACGATGAGCGCGTCATAGAGCCGGGCGCGAGCTTCCGCGAGGGCCGCCTGAGCGATGGTCACGGGGTCGACGCTGTCCGAGGGAAAATAGCCGGCGGCGATCTGGCCCGCGAGGCGCTGCAACTGCTCGCGTGCCGCGGGGCGGTAGATATCGGTGCTCACCAGCAGCACCTTCTTGTGTTCGCGCTCCATAAGGTGGCGGGCGAGTTTTGCGGCGGTGGTGGTCTTGCCGGCGCCCTGCAGCCCCGCGAGCAGGATCACCACGGGCGGCTGGGTGTTGAGATCGAG
>DASUBN010000098.1:0-3276 GCA_035763245.1 Gammaproteobacteria bacterium
CTCCGCCGCAATCCCGGCCTTGGTCAGCGCATTGAACAGCGTGGATTTGCCGACGTTCGGCAGGCCGACGATGCCGCATTTGATTCCCATGATGTCCTAAGCTTTGGTTTTTTTGATGGCTACGCGTCCTGGGACGCATCGCCTTCCTTGGGCCTGCGGTTGCGCGGCACCACGCCGCGGCTGTGCAGGGCCTGCATGACCTTCTCATCGCGCCCCTCCAGGAGGTCCGGCAGGGCGGCCACCGCCGCACCGACGCTCTCCATGATGGCGCTCTCCTCCGCCGCGGTCGCCCGCTCCAGCACGTAGTCGATCACGTCGCGGGAGCCTGCCGGATGCGCGATGCCGAAGCGCAGTCTGGCGTAGTCCTCGCCCATGTGGGCGGTCACGTCCTTCAGGCCGTTATGTCCGCCGGCGCCTCCGCCGCGCTTGAGGCGCACGCTACCGTAGGGCAGATCCAGGTCGTCATGGGCCACCAGGATGGCCTCGGTGGGTACCTTGAGGTAGGCCGCGAGCGCCTTCACCGATTGGCCGCTGCGGTTCATGAAGGTGGCGGGCTTGAGCAGCCGCAGGTCAGGGCCGGCGACATTGATCCGGCACACCTCACCGCTGAACTTGCGTTCCGCGCTGAAGCTGCCGCCGTGGGCGCGGGCGAGTGCGTCCACGAACCACCAGCCCACGTTGTGCCGGGTCATAACGTAATCGGCCCCGGGGTTGCCGAGGCCGACTACGAGCTGTATCGCTGCAGCCATGAGTGGAAATAAAGGCGCGGGCGGCGCTCGCGCGCCGCCGCACGCTTACTTCTTGCCCTTGTCTGCCGCCGGAGCCTTGCCGCCGGCAGGAGCCGCTTTGGCGTCCGCCGCAGGAGCCCCGCCGGCCGCAGGGGCCGCCGCGCCTTCGGCAGGAGCCACTGCACCCTCGGCAGGAGCTGCTTCGGCCGCCGGCTCTTCCTCCACCTCGACGCGCGGATGATGCACGGACACCACCGGCAGGTCGTGCTCCTCACCGTAGGCGAGCTGCACGATACGCACCCCTTCGGGGAGCTTGAGGTCGGAGAGATGCAGCGCGTGGTTGAGCTCGAGGCTGAGCACGTCCACTTCGATGAACTCGGGCAGGTAACGCGGCAAGCACGCGATCTCCACCTCGATCATGTTATGGGACACGACGCCGCCCTGCGTCTTCACGCCCACCGCTTCTTTCTCGTTCTTGAAGTGCAGCGGCACGTGCACGCGGATCTCGATATCGTCCTTCACGCGCAGGAAGTCCAGGTGCATCACGACCGGCTTGGCGGGATGCCGCTGCAGGTCCTTGATGATCGCCTGGTGCTCTTCCGAGCCGACCTTGATCTTCAGGATGTGCGAATAGAACGCCTCATGGGAGAGGCTGTTCTGCACTTCGTTGTGGTTGAAGGACAGCTGCACCGGGGCTTCCCCGGCGCCATACAGGATGCCAGGCACCTTGCCCAGGCGACGCAGGCGGCGGCTCGCACCTTTCCCCTTGTCGCTCCTGAGCTCGGCGCTCAAATTGAAGCTGATAGCCATTTTCGACACTCCATCACGGTTGCAAAACCGGCCCCGCGACCTGGGCCGGACTCAAAAGCCGCGTCGGCAAACCGCCGCGGCAGAAGCTCAATCTACGTACAGCGAGGAGACGGACTCCTCGTCGCTTACCCGGCGCATGCTCTCCGCGAGCAGCTCCGCGATGCTCAGCTGGCGGATGCGCTTGCAGCTCTCGGCCCCCCCGCGCAACGGGATGGTGTCGGTCACCACCAGCTCGTCCAGCACCGAATTCTCGATGTTGGCCACCGCCTTGCCCGACAGCACCGGGTGGGTGATGTAGGCCAGCACCTTGGCGGCGCCCTGCTCCTTCAGGGCTTTGGCGGCGATGCATAGCGTCCCCGCCGTGTCCACCAGGTCGTCGACGATCACGCAGGTCTTACCTGCCACCTCGCCGATGATGTTCATCACCTGGGCCTCGTTGGGCCGCGGACGGCGCTTGTCGATGATCGCCAGGTCCGCGTCGTCCAGGCGCTTGGCCAGCGCCCGGGCCCGCACCACGCCGCCCACGTCCGGTGACACCACGATCAGGTCGCCGAACTTCTGCTTCCACACGTCGCCGAGCAGCACCGGCGAGGCATATACGTTGTCCACGGGGATGTCGAAGAACCCCTGGATCTGGTCCGCGTGCAGGTCCACCGTCAATACCCGGTTCACACCTGCCGACACCATCAGGTTCGCCACGAGCTTCGCCGTGATCGGCACCCGCGCCGCACGCTGGCGCCGGTCCTGCCGCGCATAACCGAAGTACGGCACTACCGCGGTGATGCGTCCCGCGGAAGCGCGCCGCAGCGCATCGGCCATCACCAGCAACTCCATGAGGTTGTCGTTGGTGGGCGGGCAGGTGGATTGCACGATAAAGACGTCGCGTCCGCGCACGTTCTCCATCAGCTCCACCGCCACTTCGCCGTCGCTGAAGCGGCTGACCTGCGCCTTGCCGAGGGGCAGCTGCAGACGGGCGGCGATCTTGTGCGCCAGCTGCGGGTTGGCATTCCCCGTGAACACCATCATCTTGCCTGTGGCCACGTTGCCCCTCGCTTGTCGGTCGTGGTCAACTCAAAAATCGTTCAAGCCTTTTGGCTGGGGCGCCAGGGATCGAACCTGGGATGGCGGGATCAAAACCCGCTGCCTTACCGCTTGGCTACGCCCCAAATCTTCACCTGCTCCGCTCTTCTGCCAGCCTGTCGAGCAGCGGCGAGCGGTTACAGCCCTGGGTCACGAAGCCGCGCCAGCCCTGGGGCAGACCGGCACCGGCTTTACGCGCCGCGCCTTCGTCCGCGAAAGCCGCGAATACGCAGGCGCCTGAACCCGTGAGCCTCGCCGGCCCATGGGCAGCCAGCCAATCCAGAGCCTTGGATACCTCGGGATAGCGCGCCCTGACCGTAGGCTCGAAATCGTTGTGCCCCAGGCCCGCGCGAAAGCCCGCTATTGTGATTGGAGCGGAATTTCGTGTCAATTCAGGGGCCTGGAATATCTCCCGGGTGGCCACCCGGCAGGCGGGCTGGACCACCAGATACCAGGGTTCCGGAAGCTCTAGCGGAGTCGTCAACTCCCCCACCCCCTCTGCCCAGGCCGCCCTCCCCCCCAGGAAAACCGGCACATCCGCCCCCAGTTTCAGACCCAGGGCGGCGAGTTCCTCAGCTTTAAGACCCGTGCCCCAGAGTTCATTGAGCGCCACCAGGGTCGTGGCGGCATCCGAACTGCCCCCTCCCAGTCCCGCCTC
>DASUBN010000099.1:0-2750 GCA_035763245.1 Gammaproteobacteria bacterium
GGCTCTCGTGAAGTAGATGCCCAACATGAGCAGGAGCAGGGCAGGTGAGCGCGCCGCGCGTCCGTCGAGCCAGGGAGGTGGACGCCGAGGCCATCGCCGCGCTCATGACCCAGCTCGGCTATCCCAGCGATGCTTCCCAGCTGAGTATGCGCCTGCGGCGCGCCGCCGCTGACCCGGACGCGTGTGCGCTCGTGGCCGAGCAGGGCGGGTGCGTCGTGGGCATGATCGGGCTCATGGTGTTCCATAGCTTCGTCCACGACCAACCCCATGGCTACATCACCTCCCTGGTGGTGGATGAATCGGTGCGCGGCGCCGGGACCGGCAGCACCCTGCTCGCGGCCGGTGAGGCCTGGTTCGAGGAGCGCGGTACGGACAAGGCGACGCTCACGAGCCACCTGCGCCGCGAGGCGGCCCACCGCTTCTATGAGCGACGCGGCTATGAATTCAACGGCCGGCGCTACGTGAAAAGCCTCGTCTGACCGACAGGATCCCCACGACCCGTTTTCCATATTGACGCGCACGGCTTAAACCGGGATGCTCAGGCGCTGACCTCCATCTTCGGGTATCCCATGGCCGACGCCGCTTCCGCCGCCCCCACCCGCACCCTGTTCGGGCATCCCCTCGGCCTCATGAACCTGTTCTTCACCGAGGCCTTCGAGCGTTTCAGCTATTACGGCCTGCGGGCCATGCTGATCCTGTATCTGGGTGACGCGGTGATGAACCACCGCGGCGGGCTTGCCTTGAGCGACAAGCAGGCGGCGGGCATCTACGCCTTGTACGTGGGCTTCGTTTACCTCCTGGCGCTGCCGGGCGGCTGGATCGCGGACCGGCTCATCGGGCAGCAGCGCTCGGTGTTCTGGGGAGCGATTCTCATCGCGGCCGGCCAGTTCTCCCTGGCGCTGCCTACGGGCGGACTGCCCTTCGCGTGCCTGGGCCTCGTGCTCATAGTGCTCGGCACCGGCCTGCTGAAGCCCAACGTCAGTGTCATCGTGGGCCAGCTCTACCCCGAGGGCGGCGTGCGCCGCGACGCGGGCTTCTCGATCTTCTATTCTGGCATCAACCTGGGCGCCTTCGTGGCGCCCCTGCCCGTGAGCTACTTGGCGGAGACCTACAATTGGCATTGGGGCTACCTGCTGTGTGGCTGCGTGATGCTGGGCGGCGCGTTTTGGTTCCATTCCACACGCCACTGGCTTGCCGGCGCCGGCGCCGCGCCCAGCCACAGCGGCGACGTGGCCCACGACGCACGCGTCCTGCGCCGCGGCTGGACCGCCGTGGCCTTATCCATGGCGCTCCTGGCGCTCTTGGGGACGGCCCTGTGGCGCGGCTGGTTAAGCTTCAACGTGACTACCGCCGCCGACTACACCGGCTGGGGCATCTTCACCGCTGCGGTGCTGTTCTTCGCCTATATCCTCGTGTTCGGCGGGCTCACCGGCGTCGAGAAGAAGCGGGTGGTGGTGATCTTCCTGCTGTTCGCCGGCGCCGCGCTGTTCTGGACCGGCTTCGAGCAGGCCGGCTCTTCCCTCAATATCTTCGGCGACCGGTATACGGACCGTGACGTGCTGGGCTACGTGTTCCCGGCCGGCTGGTTCCAGAGCGTGCAGCCTTTCTTCATCATCACCCTCTCGCCCTTCGTGGGCTACCTGTGGATCCGGCTCGCGGCGAAGAACCTCAACCCCTCTACCCCGGTGAAGTTCGCCCTCGGCCTCCTGTTCATGGCCCTGGGTTTTCTGGTGATGGTGGGGGCGGCGCGCGTGGTGGTGCACGGCGCCCTGGCGACGCCCTACTGGTTGATCGTCACCTATTTCTTCCACACCGTCGGCGAACTCTGCCTGAGTCCCGTGGGCCTCTCCGCCGTGACCAAGCTCGCACCGCCGCGCTACGTGAGCCAGATGATGGGCACCTTCTTCATGGGCCTGTCGCTCGGCAACGTCTTCGCCGGCCTCATGGGGGGCAAGCTCGACCCGAGCCAGCTCAGCCAGATGCCCGACGTGTTCATGCAGATCGTCTACCTAGGTGTCGGCGCGGGGCTCGTGTTCCTGGTCTTCACCCCGTCCATCCGCAAGCTCATAGGCGGGGCGGAATGAAGCCATCCCGGGTCTTCGGCCTGCTGCTCACGGCCGTGGCGCTCAGCGCCTGCGGCCAGAAGACGGCTTCCACCGCCGCCAAACCCACCGCCGACGACGCCAGGCGCTACGTCGCCGAAGTGGATGCGCGATTGAAGCGGGTGAGCCTGGAGGACAGCGAAGCCCAGTGGGTGAACAGCACCTACGTCAATGGCGACACCGACGACTTGGAAGCCCATGCCGATGACCGCGCGCTCACTTACCTCGGCCAGGCCATCGCCCAGGCGAAGCGCTTTGACGGCGTGGACATGGATCCGGACACGGCACGTCAGCTCAAGCTCCTGCGCTTCTCGGCGCCCTTCCTGCCCCCCAGCGATCCGGACAAGCGTCTGGAGATGACGCGCACCGCCGCCGAGATGCAGTCCATGTACGCCGCGGCCCGGTATTGCCCCAAGGGCAAGGATTCCTGTCGCGACCTGGACCAACTGCAGGAAGTGCTCGCGGCCAAGGCCAACTACAACCCGAAGGGTTACGCCACGCTGCTGGATGCCTGGCGGGGCTGGCACGACAGCATCAGACCCATGCGCGACGATTACGCGCGCTTCGTGACGCTCGCCAACCAGGGCGCACGTGACTTCGGCTATAAGGACGTGGCACAAGTCTGGCAATCGGGCTACGACATGCCCG
>DASUBN010000100.1:0-2961 GCA_035763245.1 Gammaproteobacteria bacterium
GTCGCCTGCAGCCATTCGCAGCCGAAACCGCGCGAGCCGAAGCTGCCGGATGGCAGCCGCATCGCAGTGATCATGATGCGCGACTGCACCATCGCCGGACAGGATGACTGCAGCAATTCCGGCCAGATCGCGACTGGCATCTTCGCGACCGTACTCAACGATGGCCACTTACAAGCGGTGACCCTGGACCGCACCGTGGGTACCAAGGACGCGTTGAGCGATGATGTGGCCGTGGCTTATGCCAAGTCCAAGGGCTATGCCTACGTGCTCAACGGCGAGATGACGGACTTCTATCGTGTGGCGGCCATGACCTTCCGCAAGGAACGGGCGGCGATCAGCTTGCGCGTGATTAGGGTCGCGGACGGCGCCGTGATCGAAAGCTACAGCGACAACGGCACCGCCAATAACCTGAGTTCGCCGGAAAAGATCATCACCGGTTTTGCGGGGGACGTGCGCGACGATCTCGAAGACAACTGACCAGAGGTATCCGATCCCGAGGCGAGAAACCCCGCGTGAGCGGGGTTTCTTTTTCAGTCCTTCACCGGCGCGGGCTTGAGGCGCGGCACCCAGCGCGGGACTTGAGCGCAGAAATCCAGGTACCGCTGGCCGAACTTCCGGCGCAGCGCCCGCTCCTCCCAGAACACCACGAAGGCGAAGAAACCAACCCATAGGTAGACGCCGTAGCGCATCACCTGCCAATTGCCGAAGAACAACCCCTGGCCCCAGACCGCGGCCACGATGGCGACGTACATGGGGTTGCGCACGTAACGATATGGGCCCGTGACCACGAGTCGCGGGGGCGGCGCCACGGGCGCGGGGGTGCCGAGGCCACGCAGGGCGAAATGCACGTAGCAATCCAGCAGCATCACGAGCCCAACGATGGCCATGAACGCACCGATGATGCGGAGCGGGAAGAAACCGAAGAACGGTGGGGCGATGCGCCAGTAGCAGAAGATGTATGGGCAGAAGATGACCACGAGCCCGAGCACCAGGGTCAGGAACACGATGGAGCCCAGGACGGCGACCGTTCTGTTCATGCGGATTACCCAGGATCAGGATGGGCGAATCTTAGCGTGCGCCGCCGCCACCCGGAAGAGGGGTAAATGTAACGAATCCGTCGGATGCTCAATCCACGATGAAAAGCTTCGCGCCCAAGGGCGCAAACGAACGGTGGGCCTCGGCGCCGTCCGCCACCTGATAGCTTACGCCCGGCTTCAGGATGAACTCCCGCCCGTCCTCGAGTTTGGTATGCAGCTCGCCTTCGAGGCAGAGCAGCACGTGACCTTTCATGCACCAGTGGTCCGAGACATAACCCGGGGTGTATTCCACCATCCTCACGCGGATGGAGCCGAACTCGCGGGTGCGCCAATAGGCTGCGCCATGGTCGCCCTTGTGCTCGGTGGGGGCGATGGTCGACCAGTCGGTGGTGCCGAAGGGGAGGTCAGAGATTTGCACAGTGGGCTCCTGGACTTCAAATCCCGGCGAGGGTGCGGATGTCGGCGGCTTCAAGAATCTTCTTGGGAGCGCCGTTGCGCGCGGCGGCGAGCATGGCGCGGCCCACCTGCTCGGTGCTGAGCACCTGGTCCGGCCAGAAGCGGCGGGCGAGAGGAAGGAAAGGGGCGGCGAAGAAGTAGAAGAGGCGGTAGGCGCGGGTCTTGGAACGGGCCCCGTGCAGCGGCTGGATGATGCCGGGG
Organism: Gammaproteobacteria bacterium; assembly: GCA_035763245.1. GTDB lineage: Bacteria > Pseudomonadota > Gammaproteobacteria > Natronospirales > REEB76 > DASUBN01. Next base: position 1,695 of record DASUBN010000100.1, read on the forward strand.
CGGAACATATACGCGGCCTTGAAGGGCAAACGCAGCAGCTTGTTCTCGGTCTTGCCCTTCACCCGGGCCCACATGACCTCGCCGCGCTCGGTGTTGTCGGTACCCTGTCCGGAGACGTAGATGAAGACCATCCCCGGATTGAGCTCGGCCAGGAGCTCGGCGATGTTGAGGGTAAGCTCGAAGGTGAGGCGGCGGTAATCCTCTTCGCTCATGCTGGTGGAGGAGACGCCGAGGCAGAAGAAGCAGGCGTCATAACCCGTGAGCCGGTCCCGCACGACCCTGAGGTCGAAGAGGTCCGGGTGCACGAGCTCCCTGAGCTTGGCGTGTTGTTTTGCGCCAGGGCTGCGGCCCACCTGCAGCACCGCCTGCACATCAGCGGCCAGCAGGCACTCGCGCAACACTCCCTGACCCACCATGCCGGAGGCGCCGAAGATCATGATTTTCATGAAAAGGATTCTATCCCAGGAAAGCGGCGGGGTTCTCCGATGGGAAGCCCGTGAATGCGGGGAGCGAATCCTTGAGGACGCGCACGCCGCTGCAACCCGCGCCTTACTTCCCGGCGACGAATTCGCGCGCTTCCTTGGCGAGGCCGAGCCAGAGCTGCTCGTGGCCTTTCATCTCGAGCCATTCCTTCATGAGCCGGCCATGGCCTGGGTCGAAGTGGACGCCCGTGGCGGCGGCGACGAGTTCGTCCACCCGGGCCTTAGGCAGTTTCACGACGAATCTACCCTTGGATGAGAGCATCGCGAAGAGCTTGCCATTGACCTTGAGCCCGCCGGAGCCGAAGCCCTTGCCCGTACCTGGCGTGTTATGACTGCACGGTGGAGGTGAGCCTCGAGGCCTTAGGGCCGGCCGTCACGCTGGTGAAGATCAGCGAAGGCAGCTGGCGCGAGACCCAAGACGGCCTGCAGGGCTCCTACCAGAACTGCCAGGGCTGGATGCACATGGGTTGCTGCCTCAAGGCCTGGCTCGAGCACAGCATCGACCTGCGCAAGGGGTCATTCTGAGACGGGCAGCCGTCAGGCGAGCGCTATTAAGTCCATCGGATAAGTACTTGAGCGTTGCAACACTCCGACGCGCCTTAGGCTTAAGGTGTTTGCTCGCGGGTGATTGGCAACCGGAATTACAGAATTTACCGGCTAGATGCGGCCGCACGATGGGCATATCGTCTCCCGCACCATCCGCGGATATACCGCACCGAACACCGCATCTCTGACGGCTCGGCATCGACGCGCCTGGCACACGTCGAGGATGCGCATGCCGCTAC
>DASUBN010000101.1:0-9572 GCA_035763245.1 Gammaproteobacteria bacterium
ACTCCACAGCAGCCGGGACACGCCCATGAGCGACATCCAGCTCGATTCCCGCGGCCGTCTCCAGCATCTCCTGACCCTGAAGGGCCTGAGCCGCGCCACGGTGACGGCGCTCCTGGACCAGGCCGAGCGTTTCCGCACGCCGCCCGGCGAGCGGGTGAAACGTCATACCACACTGGCCGGCAAGACGGTGGTAAACCTCTTCTTCGAGCCCAGTACCCGCACCCGATCTTCTTTCGAACTCGCAGCCCGGCGCCTAGGCGCCGAAGTGCTGAACCTGGAGATCGCCCAGTCCTCGGCGGTGAAGGGCGAATCCCTGGAGGACACGCTCTACACCCTCGAGGCCATGAACGCGGACGTATTCGTGGTGCGCCACAAGGAACCCGGGGTGCAGGAACTCATGGCGCGCCACGCCATGGCCCACGTGCACGTGCTGAACGCGGGCGAGGCCCACGTGTCGCACCCAACCCAAGGGCTGCTGGATGCCTTCACCATCCGCCGCCACAAGCCGAACCTCTCGGATCTCTCCGTGGCCATCGTCGGCGACATCAAGCACTCCCGCGTGGCCCGCTCCGCGATCCAGGCGCTCACCGCGCTCGGCACCCGCGACATCCGCCTCGCCGGCCCCAAGAGCCTGCTGCCCAAGAAGGGCGAGCTCGCCGGGGAACTCTTCAGCGACGCCGACAAGGCCGTCGCGGGAGCGGACGTGGTGATGATGCTACGCATCCAGAAGGAACGCATGCGGAAGGCCGCCGTGCCGAGCGAGCGCGCCTACTTCAAACGCTACGGCCTCGACCCCGCGCGCCTCAAGAAAGCCAAGCCCAACGCCATCGTGATGCATCCCGGTCCCATGAACCGCGGCGTGGAGATCGCGCCCGAGGTGGCCGACGGCCGCCAGTCCGTGATCCGCGAGCAGGTGACCAACGGAGTGGCGGTGCGCATGGCGGTATTGAACAGCTTCTACCCCTAGGGCACCCATGAGCCACAAGCCCCACCGCAGCAGCATCTTCCTGGAAGACGCCGAGATCCTCTCCCACGAACATTTCCCGGGGGAACAGCACGTGCTGCGCCTTAAGGCGCCGAAGTGCGCTGCCAAGGCCTTGCCGGGGAGCTTCGTCCACCTCTCCTGCGACGCGGCCCTGCCCATGCGCCGGCCCATGTCGCTGATGCGGGTATCGCCCCAGGACGGGTGGATCGAGTGCCTCTACAAGACGGTAGGCGAAGGCAGCCGGCTCCTGGCCTCTCGCCAGCGCGGCGAAGTGCTCTCCTGCCTCGGCCCCATCGGCAAGCCCTTCGTGCTGCACCCGGAGAAACCGCGACCGCTCTTGCTAGGCGGCGGCGTGGGTATCCCGCCCATGGTGTTCATCGCCGACGCGCTGCGCGCCGACAAGCAGGCGAAGTGGCAACCGCTCGTGCTCATGGGTTCGGAAGTGCCCTTCCCCTTCAAGACGCGGCCCTCCACCATCCTGGTACCTGGGATGCCCGAAGGGGTGATCGGCTGCATGCCGCTCATGGAGGACTGGGGTTTCCCCAGCCGCCTCGCGAGCAAGCAGGGCTACGCCGGTTGTTTCGACGGCTTCATCACGGATCTCGCCCGCGCCTGGCTCAAGACCCTGGACAAGAAAGCGCTCGCGGAAGTGGAGATCTTCGCCTGCGGCCCCACGCCCATGCTCAAAGCCGCGGCCCTGCTCGCCCAGGAGTTCGGCATCCCGAGCCAGGTGTCCCTTGAGGAGTTCATGGCCTGCGCCGTGGGCGGCTGCGCCGGCTGCACGGTGGAAGTGAAGACGCCGGAAGGGCCGGCCATGAAGCGGGTGTGCGTGGATGGGCCAGTGTTCGACGGGGCGATGGTCTTCCCCGCGGACTGAACCTTCTTCCCCGCACGAAAGAACAAGGCGCCTTTCGGCGCCTTGTTCTTTTAGGGCAATCGAGACTCAGTGCTTCGGTGCGTTCGGACCGATGTTGGCGTCGATGAAAGCCAGCATCCGGCTGTACAAGTCGAAGCGGTGCTCGGGCTTGTAGAAACCGTGCATCTCCAAAGGCTCATAGAGCTTCTGGTATTTCTTGCCGGCCTTGTCCAGGGCCGCCATCATCTCCTCCGCATTGGCGGGGACCACCCGCTGATCCATGCCGCCGTAAGCGATGAAGACCGGGGCGGCTATCTTGTCCGCACCGCTCACCGGGGACTCGGCGGTCAGGATCGCATCCTGCTTGCCGACCACCGTGCCCGTGTAGTGTTTGCCGGAAGCATAGTGGGAGAAGTCGCTGTCATTCATGGTCTTGAGGTCATATAACCCGACGTAGCCGACGATGCACTTGTAGAGGTTCGGATAACGCTCGCCGCTCTCCATGGCGGCATAGCCGCCGTAACTCGCACCGTAGATGCACACCCGGTTCGGATCGGCGGTACCCTGTTTCTTGGCCCACTCGACCCCGTCCGCCAAGTCATCCTGCATGGTGGTGGACCAATGGCCGTAACCCAGGTCCTGAAACTTCATGCCGTAACCGCCGGAACCGCGGTAGTTCACCTGCAGTACCGCGTAGCCATGGCTGGCAAAGTATTGGACCTCAGGGTCCCAGCCCCAGGTATCGCGGATACCGTGGGGACCGCCGTGCACCATCAGGATGAGAGGCAGGTTCTTGCCGGAAGAGCCAGACGGCAGCGTCAGGTAACCGTGCAGGGTGACGCCATCCCGGGCCGGGAAACTGACCGGCTGCATGGATGCCATCTGATCGGGGTCGATCTCCGGCTTGGAAGCGAACAGGAAGGAGGCCTGCCCAGTCTTGGCATCGTATAGGTAGAACTGGCCGGGGTTGCGGTCGCTGGAGACACGCACCACCATCAGGTTGCCGTCACGGGTGTTGCTGGTGATGGACACGTGTTGGCCGTCGAAAGCTTGGTAGAGACTGGCGAGATCCTGGGCCTTGGGGTCATCGGAGTCTATGATGTGCACTTGCGGCAAGCCGGGCATGGTCTCGACCGCCACCACTTTCCGCGGCTTGATCCAATCGAAGGACCAGATCAGGTTCTGCATGACGTAGTTTTCGAGGTCCACGCCTGGATCGGAATAGAGCTCGGTGAGCTTCTGTGTCTTCAGATCCATGCTGTAAAGGCCGATAGTCGAAGTTGGCGTACGCCCGTACCAATACACACCATTCTCGTCTGGTGTCATGCCGATCGGCCCTATCTCGGAGCCTGCCGGATCGTCGTCGGCCAGGAGCGCACTAAGATCCTGCCAGTCATGGCTGTTGGGATCGGCGCGGTACAGGAGTGCAGGGTCGCCGGTCTTCTGGTTCTGGCCCGTCACGAACCTGATCGCGCCCTCGTTGTCGGTGATAAACCCACCGTCCTGCAACGGTGACTGCAGGATGGGCTTCAATGCGCCGTTGTAGACGTCGAGATCGAAAGCCTGAGCCTGCCAGTGATACCCGTGGTCGTTGCCGTAGGTGAGCCCGAACACGGTCACGCGCTTCGGATCGTCGCTCTGCATGTAGATGGGGCCGCCGAAATAGATCCGGTTCTGGTCATGGGCCACTCCGCCCATGAGGTGGCCGTTATCCATGTCCATGCTGGGCGGCATGAGCGGCCTCTGCTTGGTGCCGTCTGCGTTGATGGCGAACAGGTAGCCGTCCCATACCGGCGGGTCGATGATGCCAGTGTCGGTGGTGGCGGTCGCGAGCAGGAGGCGGTCGTCCAACGTCCACCAGATCTGGTCGGCGATCTGATACCCCAGCATCTTGAAGGAGGCGGTCAGCTTGTGGTCGCTCCCGGTGGTCACGATCGCCAGGGCCTTGTTGAAGTCGCCGGTCTTGGGATCGGAAATCACCAGGGCCAGATACTTCCCGTCTGGGGAGATCTTCACTTCGCTGATCTTTGGAAAGCTGAAGAACTTCTCGGCTGAGGCGGACGTTATACCCGCGAAAGCGGTACCCGCAGCCAGCCATAGGGCGAGACCCGTAAGAAATTTACGCAGCATATGAGACCCCTTTTGCGAATCCTTGTAGTCGAAACCGTGAAATCCCTTTGTATCCCAGGGACGTTCTAACCGAAATTGATCTTCGCTTCCAGGTTGGCGCGGGAGTCGGCGTTCTTGAGCGCTTCCTCCAGCTCGATGCGGCCTTCCTTGTAGAGCTGGTAGAGGGCCTGATCGAAGGACTGCATGCCGCCCTCCGGGCTCTCTTCCATGGCCTCGCGGATCTCGTCGATCTGGCCCTTCAGGATCAAGTCGGCGATGTGCGGCGTGTTTAGCATGACTTCCACCGCCGCCACGCGCTTGCCGTCCTTACCGATGACGAGGCGCTGGGAGATGATGGAACGCAGGTTGAGCGACAGGTCCATGAACAGCTGCTTGTGCAGCTCCTGCGGAAACATGTTGATGATGCGGTCCATGGTCTGGTGCGCGTTGTTGGCGTGCAGCGTGGAGATGGCGAGGTGTCCGGTGCCGGCCAGTTCGATGGCCGCCTCCATGGTCTCCCGGTCGCGGATCTCGCCGATGAGGATCACGTCGGGCGCCTCGCGCAGCGAACTCTTGAGCGCGTTGGCGTAGGAGAGCGTGTCCTGGCCGACCTCGCGCTGGTTCACGATGGACTGGACGTTGGGGTGGCTGAACTCGATGGGGTCCTCGATGGTGAGGATGTGACCCGCCTGGGTCTCGTTGCGATGGTTGATCATGGCGGCGAGCGTGGTGGACTTGCCGGAACCGGTAGCGCCCACCATGAGCAGCAGGCCGCGCTTGTGCAGGATCAGGTCCTTCAGGATCGGCGGCAGCTTCAGGGTCTCGAACTTGGGCACACTGGAAGGGATGTAGCGCAGCACCATGGCCACCTGGCCGCGCTGCACGAATACGTTGACGCGGAAGCGGCCCACGCCTTCCTCGGCGATGGCGAAGTCGCACTCATGCTTGACCTCGTAGGACTTGCGCTGCTTCTCATTCATGATGCCGTAGGCAGCATCCCTGACCAGCTCCGGCGTCAGCAACGTCTTGCCCACCGGGACCTGCTTGCCCTCGATCTTGATCTTCACCGGCGCGTTGCTGGTGAGGTAAAGGTCGGAAGCATTCTTCTCGACCATGAGCTTCAGATAAGGGCTGATATTCATTGTCCCGTCCCGTCGTCTTCAGGAAGGCGCCCGCGCGGGCGCGCCTGTTATTAGAGTTTGGTGCCCTTGCCGGGATCCACTAGCTGCATGGCATCGATGCCCTCGTCCACCGCCGGCTTGTCGCGCTTGCTCTCCAGCTTGATGCGCAGGCGCAGTTCGTTCTGGGAGTCGGCGTTGCGGATCGCCTCCTCGTAGCTGATGTTGCCGGCCTCGTAGTGGTTGAACAGCGCCTGGTCGAAGGTCTGCATGCCGAGCTGGGTGGATTTGGACATGATCTCCTTGATCTGGGCCACCTCGCCCTTGAAGATCAGGTCCGAGATCAGCGGCGAGTTGAGCATGATCTCGAGCGCCGCCACGCGGCCCTTGCCGTCGGGCTTCTTGAGCAGGCGCTGGGAGATGAGCCCCTTGATGTTGAGCGAGAGGTCCATCAGCAACTGCTGGCGCCGCTCCTCGGGGAACAGGTTCACGATGCGGTCCAACGCCTGGTTGGCGCTGTTGGCATGCAGCGTCGAGAGGCAGAGGTGGCCGGTCTCGGCGAACTGCACGGCGTGCTCCATGGTCTCGCGGTCGCGGATCTCGCCGATGAGGATCACGTCCGGCGCCTGGCGCAGCGTATTCTTGAGGGCGATCTCCCAAGAGTCGGTGTCGACGCCCACCTCGCGCTGGGTGATGAGGCAGCCCAGGTGCGGGTGCACGTACTCGATCGGGTCCTCGATGGTGATGATGTGGCCCTTGGTGTTCTTATTGCGGTAGCCCAGCATCGCCGCGAGCGAAGTCGACTTGCCCGAACCCGTGCCGCCCACCATGATGACGAGCCCGCGCTTGCTCATCACCACTTCCTTCAGCACCTCCGGCAGTCCCATCTTGTCGAAGTCCGGGATCTCGGTGGTGATGGTGCGCAGCACCGCGCCGGCGCGGCCCTGCTGCACGAAGGCGTTGACGCGGAAGCGCCCGATACCCGGCGGGTTGATGGCGAAGTTGCATTCCTTGCTGGCGTCGAACTCCTTGGTCTGCCGGTCATTCATGATGGCGCGCACCAGCATGGCGCTCTGGTCGGGGGAGAGCGGCTTGTCGGTGACGGGCGTGATGGAACCGTCCACCTTCATGGCCGGCGGGAAGCCGGCGGTGATGAACAGGTCCGAACCCTTACGCTGGATCATGGCGCGCAGCAGGTCCTGCATGAATTTTATGGCTTGATCTCTTTCCATCTCGAACTCCGCGCCTTCCCCTGAGGGTGCGCTTTATAAGCCTCCATGCGGTGCAGGGATGCGCCGCACGCGAACCAGGCACTTCGGTGCCCGGTTCGTCGGAGGCGAATCCGGACATGCGCCGGATCCGCCGAACCTAAAAAACCCTGGGACGGATTTTTCAGGCCGTGAATCAGGTAAATAGTTCCTTCTGGGTGGCCTTGCCGCGGGCTTCTTCCTTGGTCACCACGCCCTTGCGGATAAGGTCCTGCAGGCACTGGTCGAGGGTCTGCATGCCGACCTGCTGTCCGGTCTGGATCGCCGAGTACATCTGCGCGATCTTGTTCTCGCGGATCAGGTTGCGGATGGCGGGGGTGCCGATCATGATCTCGTGCGCCGCGGCGCGGCCGCCGCCGATCTTCTTGAGCAGCGTCTGCGAGATGACCGCGCGCAGCGACTCCGAGATCATGGACCGCACCATGTCCTTCTCGGCCGCCGGGAACACGTCCACGATGCGGTCGATGGTCTTGGCGGCGGAACTCGTGTGTAGCGTGCCGAATACGAGGTGACCGGTCTCGGCGCCGGAGAGCGCGAGGCGGATGGTCTCGAGGTCGCGCATCTCGCCCACCAGGATCACGTCCGGGTCTTCACGCAGCGCCGAGCGCAAGGCCTCGTTGAAACCGAGGGTGTCGCGGTGCACCTCGCGCTGGTTGATGAGGCACTTCTTGGACTCGTGGACGAACTCGATGGGATCCTCGATGGTAAGGATGTGGCCGAACTCGCCCTCGTTGATGTAGTTGATCATGGCCGCGAGCGTGGTGGATTTGCCCGAGCCCGTGGGCCCGGTTACCAGCACGATGCCGCGCGGATTATCGGAGATATCCTGGAAGATCTTCGGTGCGTTCAGGTCCTCGAGGGACAGGATCTTGGACGGGATGGTCCGGAACACGGCGCCGGCGCCGCGGTTCTGGTTGAAGGCATTGACGCGGAAGCGCGCCAGGTTCGGGATCTCGAACGAGAAGTCGCATTCGAGGAATTCCTCGTAGTCCTTGCGCTGCTTGTCGTTCATGATGTCGTACACCATGTCGTGTACGTCCTTGTGCTCCAGCGGCGGCATGTTGATGCGGCGCACGTCGCCGTCGACCCGGATCATGGGCGGCACGCCCGCGGACAGGTGCAGGTCGGACGCCTTGTTCTTGACGCCGAAGGCGAGCAGTTGCGAGATGTCAGCCGGCATGTCTATCCCCTGGGCTTTGGGCGGTTAAAGCCGCCGCGAGGGGCACAGGGCTCCTCGCGGCAAGGCAGCTTGCATGTGGGCTAGAGTATAGCGAACCCATTTTATGTGCACTCGCGTGTCCGATGACACCCCCGGATACGCTCTATATTTAGGGAGGCAGGCTTGGAAGACGTGGCCCGGAACCTGGAGGCCGTGCGTACGCGCATCCGGGTCGCGGCCGAGAAAGCCGGCCGCGACCCCGGCAGCGTGCGGCTCCTGGCGGTGGGTAAGACACAGCCGGCCGAGGCGCTAGCCGCGGCCTGGGAGGCAGGCCAGCGGGATTTCGGCGAGAACTACCTGCAGGAGGCCCTGCCAAAGATGGCGGCACTCGCCGATCGCAGCCTCTCCTGGCACTTCATCGGCAACCTGCAATCCAACAAGACGCGCGAGACGGCCGAGCGTTTCGACTGGGTCCACACCGTGGACCGGGAGAGCATCGCCAGGCGACTCTCAGACCAGCGACCGGTGGAGCTGCCGCCGCTGCACATCTGCCTGCAGGTGAACGTCTCCGGCGAGGGTAGCAAGGGCGGGGCGGCGCCGGAACGCCTCTCCGATCTCGCAGACGCGGTGGCGGGGCTGCCGCATCTGAAGCTCCGCGGCCTCATGGCCATCCCCGCACCCGCCCGCGGGCTCGAAGAACAGCGCCTGCCGCACCGTCGGCTGCGGGAGTTGCAGGAGGAGCTGAACCGGCGCGGCCATACCCTGGACACGCTCTCCATGGGGATGTCGGGAGACCTGGAAGCGGCGGTCATGGAAGGCGCGACGATCGTCAGGATAGGTACGGCCATCTTCGGAGAACGGCCGCCGAAGCCCGGCTGACGCTATCATTAGCTATTCCGAGGGAGATACCGTCTTGTTCGAGAACCAGCGCCTCGCCTTCATCGGCGGCGGCAACATGGCGCGAAGCCTGATCGGCGGCTTGGTGCAGAAGGGCTGCGATCCGACGCGCATCCGCGTGGCGGATCCGAGCCCGGAACAGCTCCAGCTCATCCGCACGCGCTTCCCGGTGGAAGCCGGTGGCGACAACCTGAAAGCCGCCACCGGCGCCGACGTGCTGGTGTTCGCCGTGAAACCCCAGGTACTCAAGGTTGCGGCCGAGGGCCTCGCGCAGGAAGTGCGCCGCTCCCATCCGCTTGTCATCTCCATCGCCGCCGGCGTCACCGAGCCGGACTTGAGGAGCTGGCTCGGAGGCGAGGCGGCAATCGTGCGCGTCATGCCCAACACCCCGGCGCTGCTCGGTGCGGGGGCGGCGGCTCTCTGGGCCAACTCCGCCGTGAGCGCCACCCAGAAGGCCATGGCCCAGGCCATGCTGGAAGCGGTAGGCGTCGCCCTCTGGATAGAGGATGAGTCCCTGATGGACGCGGTCACCTCGCTCTCCGGCAGCGGCCCTGCCTATTTCTTCCTGCTCATGGAGTTCATGGAAGCGGCGGCCCTTGAACTCGGCCTGCCGGCCGACACCGCCCGCCGGCTCACCTTGCAAACGGCCTACGGCGCCGCGCGCATGGCTCTCGAGTCCGGCGAATCCCCCGCCGCGTTGCGCCGCCAGGTCACCTCGCCCAACGGCACCACCGCTGCCGCCGTCGGCGCCTTCGAGGCCGCCGGGCTCAGCGCCATCGTGACCCGCGCTCTCACCGCCGCCCGCGACCGTGGCCGGCAGCTCTCCAAGGATTCCGCCAAGGGAAACAAGCCATGATCGCCACCCGCTCCATCATCGCGCTCGTCTTCGTCATCAACACCGTGCTGGGCCTCTATACCGCCGCGGTGTTGCTGCGCTTCCTGATGCAGCAGGTGCGTGCCGACTTCTACAACCCCTTGGCCCAGGCGGTGGTCAAGCTCACCAACCCTCTGCTCACCCCGCTGCGCCGGGTGATCCGCCCCTGGGGCAAGCTGGATGCGGCGGCGATCGTGCTCATGATCGTGGTGCAGTTCATGAACGTGCTGCTCGTGGTGTGGGTGGCAGGCACGCTCTTTACCTGGGGCTACATCGTCTATTGGACGGTGCTCAAACTCGTCTTCA
>DASUBN010000102.1:0-3393 GCA_035763245.1 Gammaproteobacteria bacterium
TGCGCCGGGTCATTGCTCTGCTTGCGCAGTCGCGCGAACTCCGAGAACCCCGCTTCGAACAGCGACTCCATGCCGCTCTCGGCGCCGGTACCGCTGATCTCCTTATATATGCCGGCCAGGTCGCCCCCGGACCAGAAGCGCTTCTCGAACGCATCGGTCTTGGCGCGGGCATCCTTCAACAACCGGTGCTTGCGGAAGATCATGGCCCAGGAGGCCAGGGAGGCGGCGATGAGTATCAGCAGCACGCATTTGACCACCAGGCTCGCGTGCAATGCCACTTCCAGGAAGGATTCTTCTCCGTTCATCTATCGAGCTCCGTCAGCAGTTCCGGCGGCAGGGCCTTGGGTTTGAAACCGCGGGAGTCTATGCAGGCGACCCTGATCTCGCCCGTACAGACCTCGGTGTCCGCCCTCATCGAGCGGATCTCCTGTTCGAACAGGATGCTGGCGCGTCCGATCTCGCGCACGGCCGCGGTCACCGTGAGCTCGTCGTTGAAACGCGCCGGGCGGCGGAACGCGAGCTTCGCCTCCACCACCACGAACTGGATGCTCAACTTGTCACGCAACGCGTCCTGCTCGAAACCGAGGGCCCGTAGCCACTCGGTACGCGCCCGCTCCATGAAGCGCAGGTAGTTGGCATGATAGACCACGCCGCCCAGGTCAGTGTCCTCGTAGTACACCCGCACGGGCCAAGTGAATGCAGCGCGCGAACCGGCGGCCGGTTTACAGATTAGGTCCGCATCCGTGGCCGCAGTGTGACGAGTCGCACGCTTTACACGATCCATCGGACTCAGGCCTGCTTATCGTCAAACAGGTCGGCGGGAGTCTCACGCCGCGGCGGCGCGAGGCCGAAATGCAGGTAGGCGTTCTTGGTGGCCATGCGGCCGCGGGCGGTGCGCATCAAGAAGCCTTGTTGGATGAGGAAGGGTTCGAGCACGTCCTCGATGGTGCCGCGCTCCTCACCGATGGCCGCCGCCAGACTGTCGATGCCTACAGGGCCGCCGTCGAACTTCTCTATCACCGCCAGCAGCAGCTTCCGGTCCAGCAGGTCGAAGCCGTGCCGATCCACGTCCAGGAGATCCATGGCGCGGCGTGCGATGTCGGCGGTGATGCGCCCGTCAGACTTCACCTCCGCGAAGTCGCGTACCCGGCGCAGCAGCCGGTTGGCGATGCGCGGCGTACCGCGGGAACGGGAGGCGATCTCGTTCGCCCCCTCGGCGTCGATCCTGAGCGCCAGGATGCGCGCCGAGCGGGTCACGATGTGCGCCAGGTCCGCGTGGCTGTAGAACTCCAGGCGCTGCACGATGCCGAAGCGGTCGCGCAGCGGAGAGGTGAGGAGTCCCGCACGGGTGGTGGCGCCCACCAGGGTGAAGGGCGGCAGGTCCAATTTGATGGAACGTGCCGCCGGCCCCTCGCCGATCATGATGTCGAGCTTATAGTCCTCGAGGGCCGGATAGAGTACCTCCTCCACCACCGCCGAGAGGCGGTGGATCTCGTCCACGAACAGGACGTCGCGCGGCTCCAGATTGGTGAGCAACGCCGCGAGGTCGCCGGGCCGCTCCAGCACCGGGCCGGAGGTCTGCCGCAGGTTCACCCCGAGCTCGTGGGCGACGATGTGGGCGAGCGTGGTCTTGCCGAGACCCGGCGGGCCGAAGATGAGCACGTGGTCCAGGGCTTCACCACGCTTGCGGGCCGCGCCGATGAATATCTCCATCTGCTCGCGCACCACCGGCTGGCCCACGTAGTCGGCCAGGCTGCGCGGGCGGATGGCCCGGTCTAGTGCCTCGTCCTCGGCGCTGCCCTGGGAGGTGACCAAGCGTTCGGTGCTCATGGGCCTATTATCCCGCACGCAGCGCGCCCTGCAGCGCGCGGCGGATGAGTTCTTCGCTGGTCAGGCCCGTCTCCTTGATGGCCTGGAGCATGGCGCCCGCCTCCTGGGGCCTGTAGCCCAGGGAGATCAGCGCGCCCAAAGCCTCGTCGCGGGGGTTGGCTTTCGCGCCCACGGCGGTGGCCGGCACCCCCGTCTCGTCCAGCCGGTCGCGCATCTCCACCACCAGGCGTTCTGCGGTCTTCTTGCCGATTCCCGGTAAGCGCGTGAGGGCGACGGTGTCGTTCTCACGCACACAGCGCACGAAACCGTCCATGCTGATGCCGGAGAGGATGGTGAGCGCGAGCTTGGGGCCGACACCGTTGACCCGGATCAGGCTGCGGAAGAAGCGCCGTTCCGCCTCGGTGCCGAAGCCGAACAGCACCTGGGCATCCTCCCGCACCACGAGGTGGGTGAAGAGCGTGACCTCGGTCCCCGCGTCCGGCAGGTCGTAGAAAGTGGACATGGGGGCTTCCACTTCATAGCCTACGCCGTGCACATCGATGAGCAGATGCGGCGGCTGTTTGCGCAGGATCACACCCCGGAGGAAACCTATCATCGCCGCCCCCTATCCGCCGCCGCCAGCTGGAGTCTGAGCCTCAGGCCCCGGCCTTGGGAGTGGCAGAGCGCCACCGCGAGCGCATCGGCGCTGTCCGCCTGCAGCGCGCCCTTGAGCCCGAGGAGCACTTTCACCATGTGTTGCACCTGCTCCTTGCTGGCGCCGCCCTTGCCCACCACCGAGAGCTTCACCTCGCGCGGCGTGTATTCGTGCAGGGGGAGGGTCCGTGACAGGGTGCCACAGATGGCCGCGGCCCGCGCCTGGCCGAGCTTGAGCGCGCTATCCGCATTCTTGTGCATGAAGGCGCGCTCCACGGCGATCTCGTCCGGCGCGTAGATCTCGACGATCTTGGCGATACCGTAGTAGATGTCCTTGAGGCGCTCCATGAACCCCTCGCCCGTGGGACGGATGCAGCCGCAATCCACGTACTTGATGGACTGGCCCTCGCTGTCGATGACGCCATAGCCGGTGGCGAGCGAGCCGGGGTCGATGCCGAGGATGCGCGCCATGGGGCCCTATCCGCCCATGGCCCGCAGGACCTCCTCTGGGAAATCCGCGTTCGAGTATACGGTCTGCACGTCGTCTAGGTTCTCGAGTGCCTCTAGGAGCTTCATGACCGACTCGGCGTGGACCGCATCGAGCGTTACGGAGGTGGATGCCCGCAAGGTGATCTCGGCGGACTCAGGCTTCAAGCCCGACTTCTCCATGGACTCCTTCACCTTTAGGAAATCGGCGGGGTCGGTCAGCACCTCGATGCCGCCGTCGGTCACCACGTCCTCTGCGCCCGCCTCCAGCGCCGCCTCCATCACCTTGTCCTCGCCCGCACTCTGGGGAAACGAGAGCACGCCGCACTTGTTGAACAAGTAGCCCACCGAGCCGTCGGCGCCCAGGTTGCCACCATGCTTGGTGAAGGCATGGCGCACTTCGGCCACGGTGCGGGTGCGGTTGTCGGTCATGCAATCGACGAT
>DASUBN010000103.1:0-3589 GCA_035763245.1 Gammaproteobacteria bacterium
GTCTCACCCAGGAGCGCGCGCACCGGCGCCGGATAGTCCTGCCGCCCCAGAGCCGCACGCCAGGTGGCATCCAGGTGCACATGCCGGCCCTGCACCGGCAGCTTGTCGAAGATGAAACGTCTCAGGGTGTCGTGCTCGCTCATGTCCTATCCATGTGGAGGTATGAAGAGCGGATATGGGGCCTCCGGCATCCCCTTTCAACCACTATACCGCTTCAGCCTCTTAGCTTCTTCTGCAGCAAGTCGTTCACCTGCTGGGGATTGCCCTTGCCCTTGGTGGCCTTCATCACCTGGCCCACGAAGAACGCGAACAGCTTGTCCTTGCCGGCACGGTAGTCCGCGAGCTGGCCGGGGTTCGCCGCCATGACCTCGTCGATGACCTTCTCCAGCGCCCCGCTGTCGGTGATCTGCTTCAGGCCCTTCTTCTCGATGATGGCATCCGCGTCTCCCTCGCCCGCCCACATGGCCTCGAACACCTCCTTGGCGATCTTGCCGGAGATGGTGTTGTCTTGGATGCGCTTCAACATCCCCGATAGCTGTGCGGCGCTCACCGGACTCGCGGTCACCTCCTTGTTGTCCTTGTTGAGGGAGGCGGAGAAATCGCCCATCACCCAATTGGCGCAGAGTTTGGGGTCAGCGCCGCTGGCCTTGGCCACGGTCTCGTAAAAGTCGGCCAGGTCGCGCCCAGCGGTGAGCAGGCTGGCGTCGTAGGCCGAGAGGCCGTACTGGCTCATGAAGCGCTGCTTCTTGACGTCCGGCAGCTCCGGCAGCGTCGCCTTGACCTCCTCGATGAAAGCCGGCGCGATGTCCAGGGGCAGGAGGTCCGGATCCGGGAAATACCGGTAGTCGTTGGCCTCCTCCTTGCTGCGCATGGAGCGGGTCTCGTCCTTGTCCGCGTCGTAGAGGCGCGTCTCCTGCACCACCTTGCCGCCGCCCTCGATCAGCTCGATCTGGCGCTGCACCTCGTGGTTGATGGCCTTCTCCACGAAACGGAAGGAGTTGATGTTCTTGAGCTCGGCGCGGGTGCCGAACTTGGCTTCGCCCTTGCGGCGCACCGAGACGTTGGCGTCGCAGCGGAAGGAGCCTTCCTGCATGTTGCCATCGCAGATCTCGAGGTAACGCACCAGGCTGTGCAGCTTCTTGAGGTAGGCCACCGCCTCCTTGGCGGAACGCATATCCGGCTCCGAGACGATCTCGAGCAACGGTGTGCCGGCGCGGTTCAAGTCTATGCCGGAGTGCTTGCCGAAACCCTCATGCAGCGACTTGCCGGCATCCTCCTCCAGGTGCGCACGGGTTATGCCGATGCGCTTCACCGCGCCGTCGTCGAGTTCGATGTCGAGATGCCCCTTGGACACCACCGGTAGCTCGAACTGGCTGATCTGGTAGCCCTTGGGGAGATCCGGATAGAAGTAGTTCTTGCGCGCGAATACCGACCGCGGCGCCACTGCGGCGCCGATGGCAAGCCCGAGCTTCACGGCCATGCGCACCGCTTCCTTGTTGAGCACCGGCAGCACGCCAGGGTAGCCCAGGTCCACCAGGCAGGCCTGGCTGTTGGGCAAGGCTCCGAACTCCGTGGACGCGCCGGAAAACAACTTGCTCTTGGTGAGCAACTGAGTGTGGACTTCCAAGCCGATGACTGTTTCCCATTCCATATATGCAACTCTATTCGTAGTTCTTCGGGACCCGCGTGTGCCAATCGGTTTCACGCTGGTACTGGTGTCCCATGGCGAGCAGGCGCGCCTCGTCGAAGTAGTTGCCGATGAGCTGCAGGCCCACGGGCAGACCGTTCACGAAGCCGGCCGGGATGGAGAGCCCCGGCAGGCCGGCGAGGTTCACGCCGTTGGCGTAGATGTCATTGAGGTACATGGTGACCGGATCGTCCGCCTTCTCGCCCAGGCCGAAGGCCGTGGACGGCGCCGTCGGTCCCATGATCACTTCCACCTGCTGGAAGGCCTCCAGGAAGTCCCGGCGGATCAGGCTGCGGGTCTTCTGCGCCTTGAGATAGTAGGCGTCGTAATAGCCGGAGGAGAGCACATAGGTGCCGGTCATGATGCGGCGCTTCACCTCGGCGCCGAAGCCCTCGCCGCGGCTGCGCATGTAGAGGTCGGTCAGGTCCACCGGATCTTTGCAGCGGTAGCCAAAGCGTACGCCGTCGAAACGTGCCAGGTTGGCGGAGCATTCCGCCGGCGCCACCACGTAATAGGTGGGCACCGAGAGCCAGAAGTTCGGCAGGCTCACCTCCTTCACCTCGGCGCCGAGCTTCCGGTATACGCCGATGGCTGCCTGTACCGTCTCCGCCACCTTGGGGTCGAGGCCCTTGTCGAAGAACTCCTTGGGCACACCGATACGCAGGCCCTTCACGGGCTGATCGAGGGCCGCCACGTAATCCGGCACCGGCTTGTCGAGCGAAGTGGAATCCTTCTCATCGAAACCCGAGACCGCCCGCATCAGCATGGCGTTGTCCTCGGCGGTGTAGGTGATGAAACCCGCCTGGTCGAGGCTGGAGGCGAAAGCCACGATGCCGTAGCGCGAGACGCGGCCGTAGGTGGGTTTGAGCCCCGTGAGCCCGACGAGCGCCGCCGGCTGGCGGATGGACCCGCCGGTGTCGGTGCCGGTGGCCGCGGGCGCGAGTCGCGCCGCCACCGTCGCCGCGGAACCGCCGGAGGAGCCGCCGGGCACGCGGGTCTCGTCCCAGGGGTTCTTCACCGGGCCGAAGTAGCTCGTCTCATTGGAAGAGCCCATGGCGAACTCGTCCATGTTGGTCTTGCCGAGCAGCACCGTGCCGGCACGCTTGAGGCGCTCCACCACCGTGGCGTCGTAGGGCGCCACGAAATTCTCCAGCATCCGGGAGGCACAGGTGGTCTTCACGCCTGCGGTGCAGAAGATGTCCTTATGGGCGATGGGCAGCCCCGTGAGCGGTCCAGCCTTGCCCGCGGCGATGAGCTTGTCGGCAGCTTGCGCCTCAGCGAGGGCCGAATCCTCAAGCACGGTTATGAAGCTGTTGAGCTTCGGGTTATGGCGCTCGATGCGCTCGAGGAAGGTGCGCGTGAGCTCCACGCTGGAGACCTGCTTGGCCTTCAGCTCCTTCGCCATCTCGGCGAGAGTCTTCTTGTACAACATTTTGTTCTATCCCTAAGAGCGCCTCCAAGGGGCGCCGCGCTTATTCGACGACTTTGGGCACCAGATACAGACCTGCTTCGGTCTCTGGGGCATTCTGCTGGTAGAGCTCACGGTCCACCTGCTCGGTGACCGCGTCTTCCCGCAGCCGTTGGCTCATGTCCAGGGGGTGAGCCATGGGTTGGACGGCGGAGGTATCCGCCTTGTCCAGTTGGGCCACGAACTCCAGGATGTTGGAGAGGTTCTTGGCGTAGGCCGGGATGTCCTGCTCGGCGATCGAGAGCCGTGCGAGGCGGGCGATGGCCTTGACGTCATCCGGGGTGAGGGACATGCGAGGGCTCCGGGAAAAAGTCGCGCAAATCCAGTGGATTATCGCATAAACCTGCTTGCCGCCGGAGCCCCCCGTTGTTAAAGTAACGCGCCCCTCTCGTCCGGCATCGTCAGCGGAAAACCATGTTCAAAAGCCTGCGCGG
>DASUBN010000104.1:0-8312 GCA_035763245.1 Gammaproteobacteria bacterium
ATGTACGTGGATGGCCCGCTCTCCTATGCGGGATACGATGGCGATCTGTTGCTCCTCTACCAGGCAGACCTGCCCTGGGATGACGCGGCCGCCACGGAGAAGGAGAGCGAGACTCACCTGCTGCGCTTAAAGCCGGACACCCTCAGCGTGGTCTGGAACAACAGCGGCATCCCGGCCGATGCCGCCCCGGCGCTCATCGTCGGCTCCACGGCTTATGTAGGCGCTGATGGCTTCCTGGGGGCGGTGGACCTCGAGACCGGCAAGTTCCGTTGGTGTCTCCGGGACCTCGGAGCCGTCATGGGCGATGCCTTCCATCATGTGGTAACACCTTCTTGGAGTGCCCACCAAGTGGAACTGGATTCCCTGCCGGGGAAAGACGGTTTGCGCCATTATCTGCGGGTGGACTTGGACAAGCTGAAGGTCAGCACCGACCTCGGTACCGCGGCACCCCTCAGGGTGAGCCGGGATTGCCCGGTATTCCGCTAGGCACGCGCCAAGCTTAGATCTCGATCAGGCCGTCCGAGAGCTCGTCGGGATCGTCCGGTCCGGCGGGATAGTGCTCGGCCATGGCGGCACCGCAGGCGGTGATGGCGGCCACGAAGCCCTCCGTGATCTCGCCGCGCTGCACGCGCGTGACGAAGTTGTCCACGAGGGTGCGCCAATGCTCTTCGCCCATCTTCTCGTGTATCCCCTTGTCCGCCACCACTTCCACGTAGCGCTCGGCCAGTGAGACAAAGAACAACACGCCCGAATGGTGCCGGGTGAGATGCACGCCCCGCTCGTAAAACACCGCGTGGGCGAGCCGGCTCGCCCGCTGGTGCTTCACCGCCTTGGGTACCAGCGCGAGGTGCAAGGCGGGCACGAACTCCAAGAGCAGCACCAGGCCCACGAAGACCAGGAGCTGCAGCTCATATATATGGATGAACCTCAGGTGCAGGGGCGAGAGCAGGAGCCCGCCCGGCACCAGGAGCGCCAGGCCTGCCGCCCAGATGAGCGCCACCGCGGTGTAATGGTCGCTGGCGCGCGCCACCACCGCCACGAACTCGCCGCTGGTGTTGCGCTCGGCGCCGTGGATGGCCGCGGTGATCTTCTGCCGGTCTTTGTCTGAGAATCGGATCATCACCAGCTCCCCGAGGCGCCGCCGCCTCCGAACGAGCCGCCGCCGCCTGAAAACCCTCCACCTCCAAAACCGCCCCCGCCAAAGCCTCCGCCGCCGCGATAGCCCCCGCCCCAACCGCCGCTGAGACCCCAGAGACCGATGAGACCCCAGAGCCCCGTCCGGCGGCCGGGATAGAAGCCGGCGGCCAACACGCGGACCAGCATGAAGCCGAGGAACAGCATGAGGAACAGGGTGGAGAAGTGGTCGCGGTGCTGCTCTTCCGGGGTCTGCGGCGCGTTCTCGTCGCCACCCAACACCGACAGGACCGCGTCCACGCCGTCACTGATTCCACCGGCATAATCCTGCTGCTTGAACTTGGGGACGATGACGTTGCGGATGATGTTGTCGCTGATGGCGTCGGTGAGCGTGCCCTCTAGGCCGTAACCCACCTCGATGCGCAGCTTCTTCTCGCCCGAGTCCACGATCAGGATGGCACCGGTGTTCTTGCCCTTCTCGCCTATGCCCCAATGGCGGCCGAGCTGATAGCCCCATTGTTCGATGGGGTAGCCGTTCAATGTGGGTACCGTGACTACCACCACCTGGTTGCCGCTGCCGCGATCGTAGGCAGCGAGCTTCTGGGTGATGGCGTACTGGTCGTCGGCGGAAAGGAGATTCGCGCCGTCCACCACCGGCCCGGTGAGCGCCGGGAAGGGCGGCATGCCGGCGTCGGCGGCCGAAACGCCGCCGGCGAGAGCCAGCAGCGCCCCGCCTAAGGCGGCGGCAAAAAAGCGGCGCAGGTTCATGTCTTAGAACTGGACCTTCGGGGCGGCCTGCGCGGTCTGATCAGCGCTGAAGTTCTGCAGCGGCTGCTTGTCGCTGTAGAACATGGAGCGATACCAGCGGCCGGGGATGGTGGTGAGCTCGGTGTTGTACTGCTGCACCGCCAGGATGTAGTCGCGGCGCGCCACGGCGATGCGGTTCTCCGTGCCCTCGAGCTGCGACTGCAGGGTGAGGAAGTTCTGGTCGGCCTTGAGGTTAGGGTAGTTCTCGGTCACCACCATCAGCCGTGAGAGCGCGCCGGAGAGGGTCGCCTGGTTCTGCTCGAAGGCCTTGAAGGCCTGCGGGTTGGTGAGGATGTTGGCCGGGATCTGGGTCTGGGTGACCTTGGCGCGGGCCTCGGTGACTTCGGTGAGCACCTTCTCCTCATGGGTGGCGTAACCTTTCACGGTAGCCACCAGGTTAGGTACGAGGTCGGAGCGGCGCTGGTATTCGTTCTGCACCTGCGCCCAGGAGGCCTGCACCGCCTGGTACTGGGTGGGGATGTTGTTGATGCCGCAGCCGGCGAGCGCCAGCATCAGCGAGGCGGCAGCCGCGAAACCCAGGCTGCGGCGGAAGAGACCTTGCATGCTCATGGTGTGCTTCCCTGGAATGTTTGAGGCCTTGACCCTGTCATCATAGCGCGGCCGCGGGACGCGGCGGCGTGCTTGTTTTAATATGTCCGCCAAGGCCGCTTTCAAGCGGTCCGTTCCGAGGAACCGCATGGCCCGCCAGAAACGCAGCGTGATCCTGGTGCATGGCTGGAGCGTGCGCAACACCGACAGCTACGGCGGCCTGCCGGAGCGCCTGAAGCGCGAGGCCCGGCGCCACCCCGAGCTCGATCTGGACCTGCGCCAGATATGGCTGTCGGAATACATAAGTTTCCACAACGAAGTCACCCTCCCGGATATCGCCCGGGCCTTCCAGGCGGCGCTGGAACAAGAGTTCGGCGACGCCCTGGCGCACGGCCAGCGTTTCTCCTGTATCACCCACTCCACAGGCGGGCCGGTGATCCGCGCCTGGCTGCAGGAGAACTACCTGGCCAAGGGCCGCACCGACAGCCCCTTAAGCCACCTCGTGATGCTGGCGCCAGCCAACTTCGGCTCGGCCCTGGTGCAGCTCGGGCTCGCCAAGCTCTCGCGGCTGCGCTCCTGGTTCGACGGCGTGGAGGTGGGTACAGGCGTGTTGGACTGGCTCGAGCTTGGCAGCCGGGATAGCACCGCCCTCAACCTGCAGTGGCTGGAACAGGGCGCCTCCCTCATCGGCCCCGCCGGGGTCTTCCCCTTCGTGCTGGCCGGGCAGTCCCACGACCCCAAGCTCTACGACTTCGTGAACAGCTACAGCGCCGAGATGGGCTCCGACGGAGTGGTGCGCTCCGCTGCCGCCAACCTCAACTTCACCCACGTGAGACTCGAGCAGCAGGCGCCGGCGCCGGATAAGAAGACGAAGCTGGGTTTCAGCGCGCCGCGGCTCGTGGCAGGCGCCCCGCGGCTCTCCCCGGCGGTGCCCTTCGCGCTCTTGCCGGGCCTGTGCCATTCCGACGTGCGCATGGGCATCATGCGTAGCGTGCCGGCGAAGGACGCGGCCCATCCCACCGTCGAGGCGATCCTGCGCTGTCTCGCGGTCACCGACATGGCGGGCTACGCCAAGACCTTCGACGACTTCCGTGCCTTGACCGCCGAGACCCAGGCTCGGGAGCAGGTGGAGGATCGCAGCGCCTATTCCGCCTTCGAGCACCAGGTGGTCCGCGACCCCTGCTGCATGCTGCAGTTCCGGGTACGGGACGACCAGGGCAATCCCGTCAAGGACTACGACCTGATACTGACCGCGGGCAAGGACAACAACCCCAACCACATCCCGCCGGGCTTCTTCATCGACCGGCAGCGCAACCACCTGGACCCGGGTAGCATCACCTATTACGTAAACCACTCTCGCATGGCTGGCGCCCCGGCGGTCCTCTATAAGGGCAAGATCCTGCGGGAGGCCCTCACGCCCTGCGCAAGCCTGGGACTGCACGTCATCCCCTACCCCCAGGAAGGCTTCGTGCTCTACCAACCGGCGACCCTCGCCGCGGATCCGAAGCACCTCGCGGCCTTCATCAAGCCCAACCAGACGACGCTCGTGGACGTAGTGCTGCGGCGCTTCGTGCGCGAAGGCGTCTACCGCATGACCCGCGGCGCCTCGCCGGAAGACTTCACCAAGCAGCCCCCCGGGCTGCCCGTGAAGTGAGCCTTCAGCGCTCGCGAGCCAGCCGCTTGAGGAGCGGCAGAGAACAGCCGTAGATGGCGGGCCCCATGAGCGCTCCCAGGAACACCCAGGCCACCATGCCGTGCAAGGCGTAGGACCAGAGGGTCTGGATCGCCTTCCATAGACCCGCCGCCAGCATCGTCTTGATCTCGGTCGCGCTGAAGGGCAGCGGCGGCTCACGGAACAGCCACTGACCCGCCTGCACGAAGGGGATGAGCAGCAGGATCTGCAGCGGGTAAGCCAGATAGTTGATGAGCTGGATGAGGGGCAGATTGAGTCCAAGCCAGAGGGCCGCCACCGCGCACAGCGTGGTGCTGGTCCCGATGAGGGGGTTCACCCCCAGCACCACTCCCAGCGCCAGGGTCAGGGCCACCTTATGGGGCGTGATGCCCTGACTCAGGAGACCCGTGACCAGACGCGTTAGGTGGTTTTCTTTCAGTCCCACGCGTCGCGTCCTTGCAACAGCTTCCGCGGGGCGAAGCCTGGCTCGATCACGCCGTGCATGCTTGATCCTTCTTTCAGTTATGTAATGCCTTGTATGCAGAATCTACCGCCGCAGATTCATGCAACGATTGGGCTTTTCGCCGAATTTAAATCGGCGGCTATTCTGTCAAAAACACCTATCAATTCCGCAACACTCGACTATATTCAAGCGCTGTGATTGATGGCTCCCCTTGGGGAAACGCGGGGAGTCGTCCGGCTAGGGAAGGATACAGTCTCGACCGGATTTCATCGATCGCAAAGCCATGGCTTCGCATGCGTGCCGCAGCGCTTCCTCGAAAGCGCTGCGGCCGTACGGGGGCTTTGTGTGCTCAAAGGGGCGCACCTCCAGGCGGAGTCTCTTCCGAACGCTACACCACTTGGGGGTTTTATGAAGCGTACATTGTCCAGAATCGCCGTCGGAGCCGCCTTGTTGGGCCTGGCCGGCGCAGCACTCGCTGCCCGTCCTGGCCTCAAGGTCGACTTCAGCGGCAACTCGGTGCGTAACCCGTATTCACCCGCTTATGGTCACCCGTATCGCCGCGGCGTGATCCCGAACCGTGCTGTCCACGAGAAGATGAAGCAGTGGGAACGCGCGCATGCGTCCACGCGCGCAGCCGCCACCGGCACCGAGACGCTGAGCTACGGCGGCGGCACCAGCAGCCAGGATGGCAACGTCGGCGTCATGAGCGGCAAGGTGAAGGTCTACCTGGTGCTCTACGGCAGTCAGTGGGGCACCCAGGGCACCAACTCCAACGGCGACGCGACCTTCTCCGGTGACCCGGATGGCGCCGCGCCCGTCGCGCAAGAGATGTTCAAGGACATCGGCACCGGCGGCGAGCTCTGGTCCGCGGACCTCACGCAGTGGTGCGACGGCCCGAACGTGTCCTCCGGCGCCGTGAGCTGCCCTTCAAATGCCAGCTTCGTGCCCTACCAGTCCGGCGGCGTGCTCGCCGGCGTCTGGGAGGACAACTCGGCGGCCTCGCCCTCCGCGGCCACCGGTCACCAGCTCGCGCTCGAGGCCATCAAGGCCGCCCAGCACTTCGGCAACACCACGGCGGCCTCCAACCGCTACGCCTACTACGTCATCATGTCGCCGCACGGCACCAACCCTGACAACTATCAGGGCCAGTACTGTGCGTGGCATGACTGGAACGGCGACACCACCCTCACGGGCGGCGCCGCCTCTTCCTCCGTGGGCGACCTGGCCTTCAGCAACCAGCCCTACAACATGGATTCCGGCGCCGGCTGCGGCGTGGGCTTCGTGAACAGCCCGGGCACGCTGGACGGCTGGACCATGACCCTCGGCCACGAGTGGCATGAGATGATGTCCGATCAGTTCCCGGCCGGCGGCTGGACGAACCAGACCGGTTCCTCCTACAACGGCCAGGAGAACTCCGACGAGTGCGCCTGGATCTCCCCCGGCACCGCCGGCGGCGCGGCCAACGTGACGATGGGCACCGGCACTTTCGCCGAACAGGCCAGCTGGTCCAACGACACCAACAACTGCGCCATCTCCCACGCGATCGTGGGCGGCGGCGGCGGTAACGCCACGCCGACGGCCAACAACGGCTCGGTGAGCACCAACGAGAACACGGCGGTCAACGGCACCCTGTCGGCCTCCGACACGGACGGCGACACGCTGACCTTCGCGGTGGTGACGGGTCCGGCCCACGGCACGGTGACCGTCAACAATGCCGCGACCGGCGCCTTCACCTACACCCCGGCCACCAACTACACCGGTAGCGACTCCTTCACGTTCACCGCCACGGACAGCGCGGGCAACGTGTCGAACACCGCTACCGAGAGCGTGACGGTGAACTCCACCGTGGTGAACCCGCCGACCGCCAACAACGGCTCGGTGAGCACCAACGAGAACACCGCCGTGAACGGCACCCTGTCGGCCTCCGGCACGGGCACGCTGAGCTATGCGGTGGTGACGGGCCCAACCCACGGCTCGGTGACCATCACCAACGCCTCCACGGGTGCGTTCACCTACACGCCTGCCTCGAACTACAGCGGCAGCGACTCGTTCACCTTCGACGCCAGCAACAGCGGCGGCACGTCCAACGTGGCCACCGAGAGCGTCACCGTGAACCCGGTGAGCAGCGGTGGGTGCGCGGCCGGTTACACCAAGTACACCGGCAACATCACCCAGGGCAACGACGTGTACGAGCCCAACAACACCTACTATCACACCAGCGTGAAGGGTGTTAACTCGGGCATCCTGAGCGGCCCGTCCGGCACGGACTTCGACTTGTACCTGTACAAGTGGAGCTCGTACTACGGCTGGCAGGTGGTGGCGGCCTCGACCGGCAGCACGTCGAACGAGACCATCAACTACACGGGCGGCAGCGGCTACTACGAGTGGGATATCTATGCCTACTCCGGCAGCGGCAGCTTCCAGTTCTGCTTGAAGCATCCCTAACCGGTAAGACCTTAAGGATCGCCGTTTGATCCGGGCCCGCGGTGTAACCACCGCGGGCCTTTTCTTTTCCACTCATACCGGGCCGAGAGGCCCGTGGATGAACGCGGAAAGCGGCGCGTGAACCGCCGCTTTCCTTCGCACGGCCGCGGACGGCTGCGCGTCGGCGCCTCCCTGCGACAAGTCTCCTTCCGGGGATCGCCAAGGTGGTGTTATCATCTTGGCCCTTCGCGACCAGCCTCCTCCCGGCATGAAAGCCCTCTCCATCCATAACCTGACCAAGACCTACAAGAACGGCGTAGAGGCCCTCAAGGGCATCGATTTCGAGGTGGAGGAAGGCGAGTTCTGCGCCCTGCTGGGGCCCAACGGCGCCGGCAAGACCACCACCATCGGCATCGTCACCTCGCTCGTGAACAAGAGCGGCGGCCAAGTCTCCGTCTTCGGTCACGACATCGACCGGGAGCTGGAGGTCGCCAAGTCCTGCATCGGCCTCGTGCCCCAGGAGTTGAACTTCAACCAGTTCGAGAAGGTCTACGACATCGTGGTGAACCAGGCGGGGTTCTACGGCATCCCCCGCAAGCTGGCCCACGCGCGCACCGAGAAGTACCTGAAGCAGCTCACCCTATGGGAGAAGCGCGACGATATGTCCCGCACCCTCTCGGGCGGCATGAAGCGGCGCCTGATGATCGCCCGTGCCCTGGTGCACGAACCCCGACTGCTGATCCTGGACGAGCCCACCGCCGGCGTGGACATCGAGATCCGTCGCTCCATGTGGGAGTTCCTGCGCAAGATCAACAAGGAAGGCATCAGCATCATCCTCACCACCCACTACCTGGAGGAGGCGGAGAACCTCTGCCGGCGGGTGGCCATCATCGATCACGGCCGGATCATCGAGCAGGGCTCGACCCGCGAGCTCTTGGCGAAGCTCCACACCGAGACCTTTGTGCTCAACCTGCGTCGGCCCCTCGCCAAGCTCCCGGCGGTGGACGGCTACGCCCTCACCCAGGTGGACGAGAACACCCTGGAAGTGGAGGTGAACAAGGAACAGGACGTGAACGCGCTGTTCGAGCTGCTCTCCCGCCACTCCGTGCAGGTGATGAGCATGCGCAACAAGGCCAATCGGCTGGAAGAACTCTTCGTGCGGCTCACCGAGCACAAGGGCTGACCCTCATGAATCGTGTCCGCGAGAACCTAATCGGCTTCAACACCATCGTCGTCCGTGAGCTGCGCCGGGTGCTGCGCATC
>DASUBN010000105.1:0-4916 GCA_035763245.1 Gammaproteobacteria bacterium
TCCGGCTCCTGAAGCGGGTGCTCACGGGCGAGCGCATGGGGGAGCCGGACCCGGCGCAGCTTGCCAAGGCCCTCGGCCATTTCCGCCGTGCCTACGCGCAACATCTCTGCGTGGAGAGCAAGCTCTATCCCGGCGTGCAGCCGACCCTCGACGCGCTGGGAGGGCGCGCTGCACTCGCCTGCATCACCAACAAGTCCACGGAGTTCACGGAGCCGCTACTGAAGGCGCTGGGGATACGGGAGCACTTCGGCCTCGTGCTCTGCGGCGACAGCTTGCCGGTGATGAAGCCGGATCCCCAGCCGCTCTTGCATGCTGCGGTGCAATTCGACTTCACGCCCGATGCCTGCTGCATGGTGGGGGATTCCCGCTACGACATCGAGGCGGCCCGGGCGGCCCAGTTCCGCGCCGTCGCGGTGAGCTACGGCTATCGGCAGGGGGAGGACCTCCTGGCCCTGGGAGCGGAGGTGCAGTTCGATTCCATGCCGGAGCTCCTGCCCTGGCTCGAAGGCTTGGGGCTTGCGGGTCCGGCCGCTTCCCGCTAATGTCTCTTGCCCCGGCCGGATATCCCGCCGGGCATCCAAGGCAATAAACCCATGTCTTCCACGGTCATCCAGTACGGAGTGAACAAGGCCCAACGCCGCAGCTGGCGATGGTGAGCCTGACGATTTGCGATCCGCAGCAAACCGTTCTTCGTACCTTTTCAGGATGACCGTCCCATGGACCAAAAGCGTTTCGACGCCCTAAAGGCGGCAGGCTACAACCGCATCCCCGTGGTGAAGGAGATCCTCGCGGATCTCGACACGCCCTTGAGCGTCTACCTCAAGTTGGCGAACGCCCCCCATACCTTCCTCCTCGAGTCCGTGGAAGGAGGCGAGACCTGGGGGCGCTATTCCATCATCGGCCTGCCGGCCGCGGCGCTCTTGACCATTACCGACGGCTTGTGTCGCGTGCGCGACGCCGCGGGCGAGGAGACCGTCTCCGCCACGGATCCCTTCGCCGCCATCGAACTCTTCCGCGGCCGCTTCCGGGCGCCGGAATTCCCCGGCCTGCCGCGCTTCAGCGGCGGCCTGGTCGGCTACTTCAGCCACGACACCGTGGGCTACATCGAACCGACGTTGGCCGGACACGGCGGCGAGGACGAACTCGGCTGCCCGGACGTGGCGCTGATGCTCGCCGAGGAGCTGGTGATCTTCGACAACCTCAGGGGCACGGTGCAGCTCCTGGTGCACGCCCATGCGGACGAGGAGGGCGGTCTGCTAGCCGCGGAGCGGCGCCTGGAGGAGCTTGCAGCCAAGCTCCGCTCGCCGCTGCGCTATCCCTCCCGCGCCGGTTACACCGGCAGCGCGGCGGGGGAGTTCGCCTCAGGCTTCGAGGAACAGGTCTTCTGCCAAGCCGTGGAGCGGGTGCGGGAGTACATCAAGGACGGCGATGCTTTCCAGGTGGTGCTCTCCCAGCGGCTGTCGGCGCCCTTCTCGGGCACGGCCCTGGACGTATACCGTGCGCTCAGGGTCATCAACCCCTCCCCCTACATGTACCACCTGGATTTCGGCGACTTCCAGGTGACGGGCTCCTCGCCCGAGGTGCTGGTGAGGGTGGAGGGAGGCGAGGTGATGCTGCGCCCCATCGCCGGCACCCGGCCCCGGGGCGCCACGCCCGCGGAGGACGCGCATCTCGCCGAAGAGCTGCTCGCGGATCCCAAGGAGATCGCCGAGCATGTGATGCTCATGGATCTCGGCCGCAACGATGTAGGCCGTGTGGCGGAGACGGGCAGCGTACGCGTCACCGAGCGCATGGTGATCGAGCGCTATTCCCATGTGATGCACATCGTCTCGGAGGTGCGCGGCAGGCTCAAAGCGGGCTTGAGCCCGTTGGACGTGCTCAAGGCCTCCTTCCCTGCCGGCACCGTGAGCGGTGCGCCCAAGGTACGGGCCCTCGAGATCATCCGGGAGCTCGAACCCGTGAAGCGGGGAATCTATTCCGGTGCCGTGGGCTACATCGGCTGGAACGGTAATCTGGACACGGCCATCGCCATCCGCACCGCCGTCATCAAGGACGGCAGGCTCCACGTGCAGGCGGGCGCCGGCATCGTGCATGATTCGGTACCCGTGAACGAATGGCGCGAGACCCTGAACAAGGCCCGGGCCTTGATGCGCGCCGTCGAGATGACCCGAGCTGGTAACGGGCGGGGGGAATAACCATGGTCCTGATGATCGATAATTACGACTCGTTCACTTATAACCTGGTGCAATACCTGGGCGAGCTCGGCGCCGACGTACGGGTCTACCGCAACGATGCCTTGAGCGTGGCCGAGGTGGCGGCCATGAAGCCCGAGCGCATCGTGATCTCTCCCGGCCCCTGCACCCCGAGCGAAGCCGGCATCTGCGTGGAGCTCATCCAGCAGCTCGGCGGTGAGTTCCCCATCCTCGGCGTGTGCCTCGGTCACCAGGGCATAGGCCAGGCCTTCGGCGGGCGCATCGTGCATGCGGGCCAGGTGATGCACGGCAAGGTGTCCCGCATCCGTCACCGGGGCGAGGGCGTGTTCCGGGAACTGCCCGACGGCTTCCAGGCCACCCGCTACCATTCCCTGGTCATCGCCAAGGACTCGGTGCCTGATTGCCTGGAAGTGACCGCCTGGACGGAGGATGATAAGGGCGGGATGGAGGAGATCATGGGCGTGCGCCACAAGACGCTGCCCATCGAGGGGGTGCAGTTCCACCCGGAATCCATCCTCACTGAGCATGGCCATGCCCTGCTCGAGAACTTCCTGAAGAGCTGACCGTGGACATCAAAGAAGCCATCGGCAACATCGTCACCCACAAGGACCTCACGGCCGGGGAGATGGAAACGGTCATGCGCCAGATCATGACCGGCCATGCCACACCCACCCAGATTGGCGGCTTCCTCGCCGGCCTGCGCGCCAAGGGCGAGACGGTGACGGAGATCAGCGCGGCGGCGCGCGTCATGCGCGAGTTCGCCCTGCCGGTGAAGGTCGCTGCCGCGCACCTCGTGGATACCTGCGGCACCGGCGGCGACGCCAAGGGCCTGTTCAACGTCTCCACCGCCGCCGCCTTCGTGGTGGCGGCCGCCGGCGGCCATGTGGCGAAGCACGGCAACCGCTCCATGTCGAGCAAGTCAGGCAGCGCCGACGTGCTCGAAGCCATGGGCGTGCAGCTGGAGCAGCCGCCGGAGCGGGTGGCGGAGAGCATCGAGAAGATAGGCTTCGGCTTCATGTTCGCCCCCGCCCATCACCCCGCGGCCCATTACGCCGCCGCGCCGCGCCGCGAACTCGGCACCCGCACCCTGTTCAACCTGCTGGGCCCCCTCACTAACCCGGCAAACGCCCCTCATCAGCTCATGGGCGTATTCGGGGAGCGCTGGGTGGAACCCATCGCCCATGTGCTGCAGTCCCTCGGCAGCCGGCACGTGTTAGTGGTGCATTCGGAAGACGGGCTGGACGAGATCAGCATCGCCGCGCCCACGAGCGTGGCGGAACTCAAGGGCGGTGCGGTGAAGAGTTACCGTATCCGACCCGAGGATTTCGGCATGCGTCGCCAGTCCCTCGAGACCCTGCTGGTGCAGAGTCCCGAGGAGAGCCATGCCTTCATCCGCGACGCGCTCGCGGGCAAACCCGGTCCCGCCCACGACATGGTGCTGCTGAACGCGGGCGCGGCGATCTACGCCGCGGATCTGACGGCAAGCCTCGCAGCGGGCGTGGACAAGGCGCGCGAGGTGATCGCATCGGGTCAGGCAGCGCGCACGCTCAAGGAATACGTGGAGGCCACGCGATGAACCGGGATAGGGACATCCTGGGCAAGATCCTGGCCGCCAAGGCGGAGGAGGTGGCGGCGGGCAGCGCGGCACGCCCCTTGAAGCAGCTCCGGGCCGAGGTGGAGCGGGCGCCGGAGCCCCGCGATTTCCTGGGCGCGCTCAAGGCCGCGGCACAGGCGGGCCGGGCGGCGGTGATCGCCGAGATCAAGAAGGCCTCGCCCAGTCAGGGGGTGTTGCGTCCGGCCTTCGATCCGGCCGCCATCGCCAGGAGCTATGCCGTCGCCGGCGCGAGCTGTCTTTCCATACTCACGGACCTGGAGTTCTTCCACGGCAATCCGGAATACCTCAGGCAGGGCCGCGCCGCCTGTGCGCTGCCGGTGCTGCGCAAGGACTTCATCATCGACCCCTGGCAGGTCTACGAGGCGCGGGTGATGGGCGCCGACTGCATCCTGCTCATCGTGAAGGCCCTGGGCGACGCCCAGCTCCGGGAGTTGGCGGCTCTGGCCTCCGACCTCGGCATGGACGCGCTGCTCGAGGTGCACGACGGGGAGGAGTTGGAGCGGGCCCTGGCGCTCGAGCCGCCCTTCGTGGGCGTCAACAACCGGGACCTCGTGAGCTTCCACACGGATCCCGCCGTGACCCTGGAGCTCTTGCCGCGCATCCCCGAGGATTGCCTGGTGGTGACCGAGAGCGGCATCCGGAGTCGGGAGGACGTCGCCAACATGCGCCGGCACGGCGTGCAAGGCTTCCTCGTGGGTGAGGCCTTCATGCGAGCGGACGACCCTGGAGCTAAGCTCGCGGAGCTTTTTGCGGCTTAAGGCGATCGACATTCCTTCTGGGCGCTGAAAACCAAGTCGCAGCCGACATCCCTGTCTGAATCCGTTTCGCCGCCTCCGGCGGCGAGCGACTTTTGTCTTGGCAAAAGTCGCCAAAACCGCCACCCCGGAGCGCGGGGCACGGAAGCCGTGCCTGCCCTGCGCCGTTCACGCGGCACATCCCTGTCCCGCGCCCTCCGGGCTTCCGGACGGAAGTGCAAATCGGCTGTCCTGCCGATTTGTCCTTCGCTGCGGAATTGTGCTCACGGGGCATCCTGCCCAGGTCGCACAAGCTCGCCATCCTTGGCTTCGCCCCCTGCGGGGCTTGCCTTG